>NZ_QHCT01000046.1 GCF_003545885.1 Leptospira stimsonii | reverse complement strand
ATTTTGGATATACCAGAAGGTTTATATTTGAAAGCAATCGAAGAGATTAAGAATGAAACACAGATTCGTATGAAGGTGAATATGCTTTAGGGTATGTCTTTCATTTTGCAGCTGAGATTGCTTAATAGCCCAATCCGTTCAAATCAAACTGTCGATCAAACTCGGGATCATAACCGACGTACCTTAATTTGAAATACGGAAATTGAATAAAATCTCTTGATTGCTCAATGAGCTTGGGGTTCGAATTTTAGTTACATCCAATAAATCCTTTTCCTTTGCTGATTTTTGAAATATCACTTAGATTGGTTGATGCAAGGAAGTTTACCTTTGACAATAAAGTTCGGAAGAATGACCTGGACCCAGTTTGTGATAATCGAAAAACTCAATACTGAATTTATCAAGTT
>NZ_QHCT01000045.1 GCF_003545885.1 Leptospira stimsonii | reverse complement strand
ATTTTGGATATACCAGAAGGTTTATATTTGAAAGCAATCGAAGAGATTAAGAATGAAACACAGATTCGTATGAAGGTAAATATGCTTTAGGGTATGTCTTTCTATTTGCAGCTGAGATTGCATAATGGCCCCATCCGTTCAAATCAAACTGTCGATCAAACTCGGGATCATAACCGACGTATCTTAATTTGGAATACGGAAATTGAATAAAATCTCCTGATTGCTCAATGAGCTTGGGGTTCGAATTTTAGTTACATCCAATAAATCCTATTCCTTTGCTGATTTTTGAAATATCACTTAGATTGGTTGATGCAAGGAAGTTTACCGTTGACAATAAAGTTCGGAAGAATGACCTGGACCCAGTTTGTGATAATCGAAAAACTCAATACTGAATTTATCAAGTT
>NZ_QHCT01000044.1 GCF_003545885.1 Leptospira stimsonii | reverse complement strand
ATCCCTTCCCTACATTCCGCAATAATCCTAACTTCTTCTTACCAACGAGCCTTTCTAAACCATAGACTCGAATTCCTTTCAAAGCAGAATATTCATTCAGATAAAGAATACTATTCTCTGGTCGTATATAACTGTAAGAAGCTAAGAAAGAATACTTAATCGATCTTTGAGTTCCTTCAGCGACTTGAGTATGAATTCCATTCTCAGACCAACGATTACGCCCCCAGACGTTTCTCTTCGTATCCTTAGCTCTTTTCGAATGATTGATACTTCTAAAGTTCTTGTTGTATCGTTCCATCCAAGGAATGCCTTCATCCGCAAATAAAGGAACATCTTCCGGTAAGAAATCAAAGAGCGGTTGAAGTGTTTTTTGTTTTTGATCTGGAACAGAAGAAAGGATCACAGGACCACCCTTAATCGCAAGAGTATGAACCAAAGTTCCGATTTGATACTTTCCTTTCTCTTCAGCAACGGA
>NZ_QHCT01000043.1 GCF_003545885.1 Leptospira stimsonii | reverse complement strand
TGTCTCATAGAAGAACGAATCGGGTAAACGGCTTCCGCTTTGAGAGTTCTATGCATTCTCTCGTGTCTTCCGTTCTCTTGAGGTTTTCCCGGACGAATCCTCTCCGGAAAGATTCCTAACTTGATCCACCAAGTGGAGAGTAAGGAAAGTCCTGAACCGGCCGCAAAAGGAATTCCATTGTCCGTTCTGATCGCATTCGGGAGTCCGTATTCTCGAAAGCATCTTTCGAATTCTCTCTTCGTCTCGTAAGTTCTTGTCCCTGAGAGCCCTTTGCAACAAAGTAAGAATCTACTGAATCCATCCGAGATCGTAAGAGGATAACAGCGGATTCCGTCCCTCAACTTAAAATCTCCTTTGAAGTCCGCACACCAGACCGCATTCGGATGGTCATATCCCCGAAACGGTTCCGAAGGAGGAATCACTCCTCGTTTTCTCTTTCTGGGTTTTACAAAGCCTCTTTTTTGGAGAATGTTTCCGATCGTGCTCGCAGAAGGCCAGATGATCTCGGGATTACTTCCTTCTAAGATCAC
>NZ_QHCT01000042.1 GCF_003545885.1 Leptospira stimsonii | reverse complement strand
TTGAGTCCGTCCTTCGTGTGAACCGGTGTTCCAGCAACAAAGCATGTTCTGTTGACAAACTTTTTGCCGATGACATTACCATCCTTGTCTTTAACATCTTCCATCCAACCGGAATCATCCGAAAAGTTGCCTGACAATTGGTTACTAAAGTCTTCGAAGACCCCCTTAACCTGGTTCCAAGCTCCGCTTCTGGTGTCGTGCTTGCCACTCGCGTTGCCACTCAGATGTTTTTGAACAAGTTTCTCTTTGTCATCCTCAGAAAGGTTAGCCCAGTTGTCCAGATCCGATTGACTGATTTCGCTACCTGGATTTTTAGAGGCACTCATCAACGCGGCTTTTTTGGCCTGATCCATTTCATACGCTACCTTAGCTACATTCTTGCTGGTCTCTTCCAAATGAGACATCAAAGAAGATTGGTTCGAAGCAATGATCGAATCCCATCCATTCGCTTGCTGAGCAAGACTATGAGAAAAACCGTTATAGCTATTGTAGCTCACGATGCTGTTCCCCATTTGAAGACTCAGATCGGTAGTTCCGTTCCA
>NZ_QHCT01000041.1 GCF_003545885.1 Leptospira stimsonii | reverse complement strand
TTTAGATCCTTGACCATTTCTTCCTTAATCAAAGGAATCAGATCACTACAGAAGATCTGAAGTCTTCTTTTCAGTAACGTTCCAGTGTTCTTAGAGACTGATAACTTTCTGCAGATCGCTGAAGCAGAAAGACCTAATGGAAAAAGTTCAATCGATTCAATCAATAAATATGAGAACACCCAGAGAGGTAGTTTCAAATGTTCTAAAGGAGTAGAAGAAGTCCTTGACTCTAAACAATTACATTGAGAACAACGAAGAACATTCTCTCTAGTCGAGATTCCTTTCGTTAAAGGAATTTTACAGGCTGGGCATGTCTTAGGATAACAGTGAGTGATTAGGTTTTTAGTTAAGTCAGTGTAATAGTCAAGATTGAGATGAGGAAAGCGAGAGTTAAAACGATCTTTAGCGGTGAGTTTAGGTTGTTGGCGCGAAGGATCATTAGGCTTGCATGTGTTCGGATTGTGGGCGAGTAGGAATCCTTTTTTACAGGGAACAGTGGGCAAGAAGCTGGGACCCAAGACGTTCCGGAGGAAGGGATGGGTTCCGCTTTTTGCAGGGTGTGGAATGTAAGAAAAGGAT
>NZ_QHCT01000040.1 GCF_003545885.1 Leptospira stimsonii | reverse complement strand
TTGACAATAAAGTTCGGAAGAATGACCTGGACCCAGTTTGTGATAATCGAAAAACTCAATACTGAATTTATCAAGTTAGGGGAAATAAACTTATTTATTAACTTTCATAGGCTTTTTAGCATCGAAAACTTAGCGATAATTTTTATCCCCCATGAAGACGATTCTAACAACGACAGGTGAAAAGGTTCTTTTAGATGATGAAGACTTTTTGAATCTGTCCAAATGGAATTGGTATCTTAATCTTAATAAAGACGTTAAGCTAATTTGCACCGCCATCCGCTTAAATAATAAAAAGCAAAAAATGGTTCTAATGCATCGGGAAATATTAAAACTCTCGGATCCTAATAAAGTTGTAATCCATCCTAACGGCAATCCATTCGATAACCGAAAAGCGAATTTATTTATAGTAAATCGCGGAAAGCAGAACTCCCTCCGTAAGAGGAACTATAACACAAAGTCATACAAAGTTGTTCACTTTAAAAAAGAAAACGGCACTTACATTGCGGCAATAAGCAAAGATGGGGTAAAATATTGTCTTGGAAGCTTCAAGACGGCTGAAGTTGCGGCTATGATGTATGATAA
>NZ_QHCT01000039.1 GCF_003545885.1 Leptospira stimsonii | reverse complement strand
CGTATCGTCATTATTGTCGTCCTTTTTACACGCAGAAAGAAGACTGATCAGGACTAAGCAGACTCCGATTTGTTTAACTAATTTCATTCAGGAAATCTCCATATGATTTTTAAATATCACACTGGTTTGACAGGATCTGGTCAAGTTTTTTTAATTTCAGAGCTTTGACTTTTTTGGCGATATTGAAAGATTAAATGGGTTCAAATTGAAGGAGCAATAGAATATTTTGTCTGAAGTTGGTCATTGGAAGGATAGAAGCAAAATTGACTTTTTGCCTAAATTTTTCGGGATTTCCTAACAAAGAATACAGTTGGATTGGTAAAGAAAGTCTGTTTTTCAGAGGATTCAATTCTAAATCACCTTCGGGTATTGGAGAGGCGTGTAACGATTGCGGATACTTTTTCTTAAAAGATACCTGAAGGCATCAGATTTCTTGAATGAATTTGATTTGAACTTGGACTCTTTTGAAAAATCTATTCTCTTTTTTATTCTTTGCATATCTTGTTCGAAAATTTCTCAGAATTTGGGAGTCACTTAGATTCCTTTGATATCATTTAATACTGATTAGGTTAAATAGAACAGTGGGTTG
>NZ_QHCT01000038.1 GCF_003545885.1 Leptospira stimsonii | reverse complement strand
CTCTTTCGTTAGTTGCCATAGCCCGGAAATTAATTTTCATATTAACGCATTTAAAAAAATGCTGACAAGATTTCAAGAGTATATACAATGTATATATGGAATCAATTGTTCAAAAATGGGGTAATAGCTTAGGAATTAGAATTCCAAAAGCAATGGCGACTGAATTAGAAATAAATGACGGTAGTCACGTTGAATTGCAATATGAAGGCGATAAAATAGTTATTTATCCGATGCGAAAGGCATCTCTTGAAGAAAAGCTTTCAAAAATTACTAAACAAAATCTTCATTCTGAAATATCAACAGGCAGCTCAGTAGGTAATGAAGCTTGGTAAAGAGTAGTAAGTATATTCCTGAAAAAGGAGATATTGTCTGGCTAAATTTTACTCCGCAAGCTGGCCATGAACAAATGGGTCGAAGACCAGCGCTTGTGTTATCGCCGAAAGAATATAATTCAAAAACTGGTTTGGCCATATTTTGTCCAATTACAAGTAAAGTAAAAGGATATCCTTTCGAAGTGGTTATTAAATCTAAAAAGCTAAACGGCGTAATTCTTTCCGATCAAATAAAGAATTTGGATTGGACTATTCGAGAAGTAGAGCATATAGAGTCCGTAAGTAAACCTTCTTTGAAAGAAGTTTTAGATAATATTAAACTATTAATATTTTGATAACGGGCTACAGCAACTAACTTCGGCTTCTCACTGCGTTCGCGACTCACGGTTCCCGCTCGCGCTCACTCCGGGCTAAAGCCACATTGCTTTGTCACTTCGGTTCGCAAGACGTTCGCTAAGGCTCACTCGAACCTCGTGCCAACCGCGTCGCGCACAAGCGCTTGCGGACGCAACGTCGAGAAGCCTCTTTCGTTAG
>NZ_QHCT01000037.1 GCF_003545885.1 Leptospira stimsonii | reverse complement strand
TTTACTCAAATCAACATCATCCTTATATTCAAAAAGCTGATAAAACTCAGATTTATCAGTACGATGCGAACGTTCAACTTTACCGTTCAGACGAGGTGTGCCGGGTTTAATGTAGGTATGATGTATCCCTTGATCTTCAATATGCCAATGAAACTTTGCTTGAAATTCATGTCCGTTATCTGTTCGAATTGTATGGATTCGAAATGGAAACTTCTCCACTACATAGTCAACGAAATCAATAGCAGATTGTTGCGTATGAGTTTGATATATTTTTAAAGCACGTATTCGAGAAGCGTCATCAATGGCTGTATATTGAAATCTCTTAATTTCCTTGCCTTTGGAATTACGGAAAGAAAGGAATTTTACATCTATTTGCACATGATGACCCGGAACTTTTTTTTCATATCGAATAAACGACGATGGAATAGAACGCCTTCTTTGATTCTCCGGTAACTTATTCATCCCATTTCGTTTTAATACATAATATACTGCTGCTGCAGTGATCTTTATCGAGAGATAGCGTTCTAAATGCCAAGAGATTCTTTGCGGACCGAAATGATAAGTCCTGCGTAGGTGTAAGATTTTTTCTTCAGTATCCTTGCTAGTTCGCCAAGGGCAGGTGCCGCGACGAAATCCCGGCTTCTTATCTATGAGTCCTTCTTCCCCATAGGTATCATATGCCTTTTTCCATTGATAAAAAGTTTCTCTTGAAATGCCAAAGTGTCTACATGTTTTGGAAACATTACGAGATACTTTGGAATGATTTAAAACTTTGATTTTCTTCTGAATGCATCGTTGAGAATCCGTCGCCATACATACTCCTCAGGTTGAATACTTTATCGTTTCTGTCAACCGAGGTCGCTAGTTTCATA
>NZ_QHCT01000036.1 GCF_003545885.1 Leptospira stimsonii | reverse complement strand
GGAGTCGTTTCTCTGGATCTCTCCATACGGTTTGTAAGAGATATGAGAAGCTCCACCCATCTCTCCACCGGCGATTCTATTTCCTTCTCCATCCGTTACCATCGTGATCGAACCTAAGTGATCCGGATGAAAGAAGATCATTCCAGAAACGGGAGCTCCACTTGCTCCTCCTCCGCTTCCTCCGGGATTGTAAGGTTGTGCAATCGAAGGGGTTGTAGCAGGTATCGCAGGCGGGATGAGCCAAGGTGGATCACCCGATCCTTTAGGCATGAGCACGGAACAACTCGAAACGCTGAAAGAAAGGAGTAGGATCGGAGTCGTGAAACGAAGTAAAAAGGAGAATCGCTTCTCTTCGTTCGTTAAGAGGACAAACCCAAAACCGAATAGTAGAATTACAGAATAAAGAACGATCTTCCCGTTGAAAGTGAAGAGTTTTGCAAATGTATTCGCACTCGTTATCCGAACGGAAGAAAATATTCCTAATGTCTTTTCTTTTAGGGAAGAAAGGAAACTCTTTTTGTAAAGCGAAGTCTCTTCCGAATCTTGTTTTCCTTCGGTGAACGTTTTCCGGTTAGAATCTCCTTTCGAACGGCTGGTCCCCCAATCGAACCAAGAAAGAAGATTCTCCTCATTCTTAAATTCTTGAAACGAAGTTTGAAGAACGGCATCCGTCCGTGACCACTGCGCGAGACCAAGTCACCGGAAAGGCCTCGGAAATAGAGAGTATGTTGCGGAGATTGTCCCGGAGTCATTACGATTTCGTAAAGTCCTCCCAAACTGATCGTCTTCGTTTGATCGCTCGATCTTGTCTTTCGAATCCTCGTACCGGTGAAATCGTAGTCAAACCGCATCGTTTCCCCGTTTTGCGTATTCATTCGTTT
>NZ_QHCT01000035.1 GCF_003545885.1 Leptospira stimsonii | reverse complement strand
AGGCTCACTCGAACCTCGTGCCAACTCCTTCGCGCACAAGCGCTCGGAGACGCAACGTCGAGAAGCCTCTTTCGTTAGGCGACATTTTGCAATGTTTATCTTTTAAAATCAATATTCGGAGAAAATATGAAATCAAAATTATTTAAGCTCATTTTATCGGTTTCCTTAATTTTAGCCTCGACGATTCAAATACAAACTGAATCGAAAAAGAATAAATGGGAGTTTGAAAGCCCTCAAATTAAGGAATATCCCAATTCACTCGTTAGCAAATATATCTCCTTTATCAAACCTGATTGCAATGTAATTTCTTGGAAAAGAGCAAATTCAGGAGAAGAGGTTAATTACTGCATTAGTGAACTTGAATTGGTTGACGGAAAACCTGTTATGGGTTATCCAACAAGATTTTCATCTTCAATTGAATATACTGGCAATAGTCGCAATATCTCAGATGAAGCATTAAAAATAATTACTGATTTAGACAATGTTAGTATCTATCGAACCTGGATAACAAACTTTGAAAGAGAAATCGAAGTAGTGGAAAAAGATAAAAAGTACTGGCTCCCAGTTCATAATAAGGTTTTTGCTTTTTTAAATGAAGATCTCCCCTTAAAACTAAATAAAGAAACCGACCAGCTTGAAATTGTTCCTAAACCAGCGGTCTTGGGTTTTAGATACTTAGGCTGTTGTTATACTAATAAGCAAAGTATTGTATTAGTTGTATCAGTTTTAAAACAATAGACTTAATAAAGCAAAACGATCGCCTAACTTCGACTTCTCGCTTCGTTCGCCACTCGCGGTTCCCGCTCAGGCTCACTACGGGCTTCGCCACATTCGCTTTGCCGTTCGGCTTTTGATCGCTCACTAAGGTTCGCTCAAGCCTCCGTCAATCCCTTCGCGCACAGGCGCTTCGGGAACGCGAACGTCGAGAAGCCTCTTTCGTTAGTTGCCATAGCCCGGAAATTAATTTTCATATTAACGCATTTAAAAAAATGCTGACAAGATTTCAAG
>NZ_QHCT01000034.1 GCF_003545885.1 Leptospira stimsonii | reverse complement strand
CCGGGGTGTTAGGTCACGCTACTTTTTCTGGTTTCAAAGACTGATAAAAGCTCGGTAAGAAATTGCCGGGCTTTTTTAATTTTAACGAGAAGAATCTAAGATAGGAACGGGGTTATTTTTCAGCTTCGCTGAAAGCCAAAACACAATCGCTTTGCGGTGTTTGGCAATCTCGCTCCCCTATGGGTCGCTCGATTGGTCACTTCTTTTCCTCATTTCAAAGTCTGATAAAAGCTCGGTAAGAAATTGCCGGGCTTTTTTAATTTTAACGAGAAGAATCTAAGATAGGAACGGGGTTATTTTTCAGCTCCGCTGAAAGCCAAAACACAATCGCTTTGCGGTGTTTGGCAATCTCGCTCCCCTATGGGTCGCTCGATTGGTCACTTCTTTTCCTCATTTCAAAGTCTGATAAAAGCTCGGTAAGAAATTGCCGGGCTTTTTTAATTTTAACGAGAAGAATCTAAGATAGGAACGGGGTTATTTTTCAGCTCCGCTGAAAGCCAAAACACAATCGCTTTGCGGTGTTTGGCAATCTCGCTCCCCTATGGGTCGCTCGATTGGTCACTTCTTTTCCTCATTTCAAAGTCTGATAAAGGCTCGGTAAGAAATTGCCGGGCTTTTTTAATTTTAAGGGGAGGATCCGGGGTTATTTTTCAGCTTCGCTGAAAGCCAAAGCACAAAGCTTCGCGGTGTTTGGCAATCTCGCTCCCTATGGGTCGCCCGATTGGTCACTTCTTTTCCTCATTTCAAAGTCTGATAAAAGCTCGGTAAGAAATTGCCGGTTTTTTTTAGTTTTAAGATTAGATCCGGGATTATTTTTCAGCTTCGCTGAAAGCCAAAACACAATCGCTTAGCGGTGTTTGGCAATCTCGCTCCCTATGAGTCCCTCGATTGGTCGCCATCCTGTCGGAGTTCCGACAGGAGCCTGATACAAAATTTGATTGGTAAGAATGCAAATTTTTTGATAAAGGAAATTTTCTCACTTTTTCCCGCCACCGCTCCCCTCCACCCGAAATTTTGTACATCCTGGAACATAGGTAACACTTTAGACCAGAGACATGGGTTACACTTTTAAAGTCTTTGTTACTTTCTTCG
>NZ_QHCT01000033.1 GCF_003545885.1 Leptospira stimsonii | reverse complement strand
CTCTTTCGTTAGGCGACATTATGAAAGTTATGACTGAAGAAATACTAAATTTCCGAATAATTGGATCATATGTAAATGACCCATCTTTAAAAGCTTCATATGTTGTATTGTATATGATGACAAGGACTTAGAGACTGAAATATTCCGTGAAATTACGGAGATTCCTATACATATTATATTAACTCAATACAAAACAATTAACCCTGAACCTGAACTGCAGAAATCGACTTTTTCCAAAGCGAAAGCAAGAGCGTTAACGGGGAATTACATTTTGGGAACTGAATACGTACAAACACTAGCTAAGTTAAGTAACAAAACTTCCACGCCAGATGATGAAACAATCAGGAAATATTTACTCCAAGCATTATTAAATATTAGAAGAAATCATTTTGTAATATATAAGACGTATGATTTCGAGATAGACGGGTTTTGTGAAATTCTCGGAATCGATCGGGGGTTGTTCATATTTATAGTCGAACTATTAAAAGAAGAAGGTTTAATATCAGAGACTGAAATAAATGATCACTTTAAACCCAATCCTATTTTTCTGACCGCACTAGGATATAAATATATTATTGCTTCTGATGTGCGGAGACCAACTATGAAAGGTGTAGACAATTCGGATAGTTTTGAATATGACATTGTAATCTCTTTTGCCGGAGAAGATCGTAAAATTGTTGAAGAGATCAAAACCGCTTTAGATCAAAGGAAAATATCAGTATTCTATGATGATGACTCAAAAGCGGATTTATGGGGAAAAAATTTGTATTCACATTTAGCACATATCTATGGAAAAGCGGGAAAATATTGTATCATGTTGCTTTCGCAAAATTATTCGAAAAAATTATGGACTAATCATGAACGGGAACATGCTCAGGCGAGAGCATTTAGAGAAAACAGAGAATATATTCTACCTATTAGGATAGATAATACGGAAATTCCAGGAATAGCTGAGACTGTTGGATACATCGACTTTAATAAATCGTCTGCCAATGAAATAGCAGATTTAATCTCGCTAAAGTTAGCGAAATTGAAAACTTTTTAGAGCAAATTCATAACGTCGCCTAACTTCGACTTCTCGCTCCGTTCGTCACTCACGGTTCCCGCTCGGACTCACT
>NZ_QHCT01000032.1 GCF_003545885.1 Leptospira stimsonii | reverse complement strand
TAACGAAAGAGGCTTCTCGACGTTGCGTCTCCGAGCGCTTGTGCGCGAAGGAGTTGGCACGAGGTTCGAGTGAGCCTTAGCGAACGGCTCGCGAACCGAAGTGACAAAGCAATGTGGCGAAGCCCGGAGTGAGCGCGAGCGGGAACCGTGAGTCGCGAACGCAGTGAGAAGCCGAAGTTAGGCGAAGGCTCCTCATTCATTTTCGTCAAAATAATCTGAATCAATTTTCTTAATTGTATAATTTTTAGAAATGGATACGCCGACGTCAAAATCGATCATAAGTTCAGAAAGTCTATTTCCATCTATTAAAACAATTTTGAAATCATTTGACGTTCGTGCAAATTCAATTGCTTCCTTAGAAAATTTAGTCGTAGTAATAAAAATCCCCTTTTTTGCTCCTTGTCCATAAAGAGCTCCTACGAACTTTTGAATCTCAGGTCTACCGACAGTTGAATCCTCCTTCCATCTTTTTGCTTGAATATATATTATGTCTAATCCTAACCTATCTTCATATATAGTACCATCGATACCTTCGTCATTTGAACTTTTTGTTCTTAGTCCTGATTCAGATCTAGACCCACCGTAACCCATTTTAATTAAAAGATCTAGAACAATTTGCTCAAAAAAATACGGATTAACAGATTTTAATTTTGAATTTAATTCATTAATTAGCAGATTATGCAATGTTCGATATGAATTTTCGATACTTTCTTCTGGCGTATACAGATCTACATTTTCAGAAATTTGACTTTCCGTTTCATCTAATGATTCTTCTTTATTTTGGTAACTATTCTTAAAACTAATATATTTTGGATATTGAAGTAGATCCCTAACCTTAATCTCGAAAGGATTCCTTTTAAGCAATTCTAGTCCATCTTTTGTAATTTTGACATGTGCCTTCTTTGTAGATTCCAGTAAACCCGCCTCTAATAAATATTTCTTTGCCCAATGAGAGCGATTGTCCATTACCCTGATTTTTCCATTACTTGGCTGAAAAGTATTTAAGTCTTCCTCCGTAAGTTTAAAATATTTATACAGATTATTAATTACTTCCCTTACGTTATATTCTTTTCCATCGGATATTTGCTTTAGATATGGAAGCATAATCGTTTGATAATCGGGTATTGACATAGTTTTCCTTATTATTTGGAGCTTTCGCCTAACGAAAGAG
>NZ_QHCT01000031.1 GCF_003545885.1 Leptospira stimsonii | reverse complement strand
ACCTTCATACGAATCTGTGTTTCATTCTTAATCTCTTCGATTGCTTTCAAATATAAACCTTCTGGTATATCCAAAATTAAGGTTATCGGCGTTACTATTAATAAAGGAAGCCATCGAATATTATAAGTATTCAAAAAATAATCATATTTCAGAATCTTTTCACCCTCTTTAAAGAAAACTTCAACCCTTCCTTGCATAGGACCAAAAATTGGAATTAAACCGAGCGATCCAAAATGAGAAACGGACCACAATTGGCAAGTTGTTGCATCAGGGTCAGTAAGATCCATTCCCTCTCTACAAAGTGATCTAATCGGTGTAAATACTAATTCGATTATTTTAATATTAGCAGAATTCGAATTACATTTTTGAATACCTAAATCTTTACTAAACTCCGAATCCAATTTTTCAAGTATTGTTTTCCCAAATGAACTTGTTTCATATTTTCTTTCGGTCCATCTCGAAGAATAACAAATACTAGTTAGTTTCTCTTTTTTCGCAGAATAAATTTGTACAAACGTTTTATCGATCCGACTCCCGATTAGAATACAATTATGAATAGAGATTAATATTATATAGAAGTATATTTTTTGGATCATAATATTCAATTATTCTCCTATTTTTAAACACCTGGACCAAACATCTCTTCAGATAATCCCATAAGCCGGAGACAAGTTGGAAAAAAGGCAAGAGCGAATGAAGACAAAAAAGAATCATTATATCTCATTAGCAGTTTTAAAAAACCGAGAATGAAAATCCTCAATAATTTTCTCATCCGAATACGGCCGATAAAGCAGAAAGAAGGTAGGAAATAGCAGCCAGCTAATATAATGCTTGTAACCATTTTTCATAGATTTTTTACGAATTATCTTACGATCCTTTGAATATTCGATTGCCTCTATTTCAAATTCATTGCCTTTAATGATTGGATATCCGATAACGATTAGTTCCAAAATAGCGACAGAGAATTTAGTCTTTTTATACTGAAGAAAATATTTACAATCTTTACTCACTTCAGATTCCAAAAGATTAGTTCTTTGAAAGCTTTTTTCTAATAGATCCTCAGATATAATTTGCATAAAATTAGAAACCTCGAATTTATGATCAACTCCTATAGTATTAATTATTATACAAACCTTATCCTCATAAAATCTTTTAGTTCCATTGAAATTTTCGCTCGAACTAATTGAAGAATCTAATACAGTTAAACATTGATTCAGGATGAAAGTTATAGAGAGTAAAAGCAATACTTTCAGAATTTTTAATTTAACATGGCTAAACTCCCGGACCAAAC
>NZ_QHCT01000030.1 GCF_003545885.1 Leptospira stimsonii | reverse complement strand
TTGAACGTTCGCATCGTACTGATAAATCTGAGTTTTATCAGCTTTTTGAATATAAGGATGATGTTGATTTGAGTAAATAATTATCGGAATGGGAAGACTATTACAATATGCTCAGGCCACACGGAGGACTTTTCGGAAAGACCCCTTATGACGTTCTGAAAATTAAATTGCATTTAAAAGAAAAAGTAAAGATAGTTGGACGAGGTCGATAGTAGTACAAATTTAGTAATCCGTGTTTGATCCAAAATCGCAAAAAAAAAATCGCAAGAGATCCTACAGGCGGCTTGTCTTTCGTTCCATAATTAGATTTCGAATCTAAAGTCGATTCAAACGGGGAGTTCCCACATCGTTCTTAGATTTTTGGGGAATTTCTAAGATCATTTTTCTCTTTCGAATGAGAAATCGTAAATTGTTCGAAACCAAATTCTAACTAAAAGGCTTTCAAAAAGAATGATTGGCTTCGTAACTTCGAAGTTACTCACTCAGTGGAGAACTTTATTTTATAGAAAGGTTGCAAGTTAGGCGAAATTCTCCGAAACGCGTGGTGTATTATCCAAATGTTGGATAGAGGATTTCGAAGGAATGCGTTCGAGCAAAACTCTGTCTTCCTTTGACGAATTATACGAAGTTCGCCTAAACGCGCATTGCTTTCAGGAACTACTCATGTCGTACCTCCGACAACTCTGATTGGAAAGATTTTATTTTACGAATGGGTTGCAGGTTATACGAAGTTCGCATAAAAGCGCGGGTTTTCAGGAACAACTCATGTCGAACCTCCGACGACTTATATTGAGAAAATAAGTTTATTTTATGGATCGGTTGCAGGTTATACGAAGTTCGTCTAAACATGCATTGGCTTCAAGAACAGCTGATATCTTAACTGCGGTGACTCTCAATAAGAGTTAAGTCTTATTTTCCTCGGTTAATATGAACTTTGCCATGTTTACATAAACAAGATTGCTCCCAAGAACAATGAATGTAGGATCCTCGCCAATTCTGATCGAGAAAAGAGTTTCGTTTTATTGAAAGTGTTGTGAATTATTTGAAATTCGCCTAAACACAGATTTTAAAGTTGATGGAAATGCTTCCAGTTTAGAAGAAACTCTACTATGGAATATTTCTGATTCGTATTTTTTGATATGATACCACGAAATTCATCATACATGAAATTCTTTCAAATTATTGTTTATCGGCGTTTATGCGAATCTGTTACTTGAAGTTCGTATAAACGCAAAATTCTCCTTCAAAGTTGTTTTTGTACGAAGTTCGTATAAACGCAAAATTCTCCTTCAAAGTTGTTTTTGTACGAAGTTCGTATAAACGCAAAATTCTCCTTCAAAGTTGTTTTTGTACGAAGTTCGTATAAACGCAAAATTCTCCTTCAAAGTTGTT
>NZ_QHCT01000029.1 GCF_003545885.1 Leptospira stimsonii | reverse complement strand
CTTGTCTTTCGAATCCTCGTACCGGTGAAATCGTAGTCAAACCGCATCGTTTCCCCGTTTTGCGTATTCATTCGTTTCAACTTCTGAAACGGATTGTATTCCAGGTTCTCTCCGTTTCTTCCGATCATATTGCCGGCCGTATCGTAAGAATAGTCTACAGTCTGATTGAGACTCGGATTTACAACTCGTGTCACGGCCGTCTTGTGCAACGGGTCGTTGTAGCTGTAGGTCTGAGAATATTCAATGGCGTATCCCGGCGAATTTTTCTTTCGCATTGCGCCGGGTCGCGCTCTCAACTTCGGTCAACAAATTGCGTTTTACTTTAAAAATCTAATCAGACTTGAATTGCAATTTGTTGACCACGTTTCGATCACTCACGCTTTGCAAGTCATCGGATCTCCTTCGTCTTTACTAAAAAGTTATTCACACCCGTTTGCTTCAATCGAATTTGTCTCCCCATTTACTAATGAACATACTCCTTGCAACAAGTGAGCATCTGATTTAATTAAAACGCCATCTTTTAAGCTACCAGAAAAATCAAAATTTGGATTATCTATGATGAGTCCATTAGCTTGCGATTCTAACTTGTAGTAATCGAGACTCTTAATAGTAAATTTTCTGAATATTACTTTTGAAAATTCTCCGGGGAGTAATATTATTTTATCCTCTCCGATCGTTACGTTCAACGTCCCTATATCTATTCTATTTTTAAATTGAAAATCTAACGAAGCAGATTTTAATATAAGAAGATCTAAAGCAACTTCTTCATCTGAAGGTGCTGTCCTCGGTATACAATTCAGTATAATACTTGTATATATTATTAAAATAAATTTCTTCATTGCGGAGTCCTTTGCAGTCCTTGTAAAGTAGAGTTATATAAAAATAAGTTCCTAAGAAATATAGCTTCCGTGTGCGTTTTAGCAGTCTGGTTATAAAGATTAAGGTTATATATTAACTTGTAAAGCTGTGGATTAACGAATGCAAGAATTATTTGAGCCTGAGCATAGCCCATCGTTCCAGCCCTAAAATCTGCATCCATTTCATTCGAATTAACATCCCTTCCTCCTCCCGTTAACAAGTATTCACTTCGAAAGCCTCCAGCGTGATAAAACTGATCAACATGACCTAATTCATGATACAATGTTGCTTTAGATGCGCCTGTCCTCATTGAGACTATTGTCCCACTCGTTGAAGCGGCCGTGCTAGAATCGGACAAATGATTCGCTGTAAAGCTATTACCGATCACAGTTGCCCCATCCATATTTTTTACCGTCGGTAAAGGATCTCCCAAAATTGGATTCATAATCAAACTTGCCGAATAATCAACACCGGCTAAAGCATAAGTGCCTATCGCTTGTAACGGCTTGTGAAAAAATGCTTTCGGATTTGTTGCAAGTCCATAGGCAACACCCAAGATAGGAGAGGCAAGGAGTGT
>NZ_QHCT01000028.1 GCF_003545885.1 Leptospira stimsonii | reverse complement strand
GCAATAAGCAAAGATGGGGTAAAATATTGTCTTGGAAGCTTCAAGACGGCTGAAGTTGCGGCTATGATGTATGATAAAGTAGCTTTGGCTCTCAATGGAAATGAGCTTGCTAAAACGAACAAAGCTCTGGGATTAATTCAGTATAAACGTCTTCCTTTAACTCCGATAGAATTTAAAGTCCATAAGAAAGGGCGTAATATGAGAGGAGCGGAAGATAGGAATAAAGTAAAGTCCCTCCGAACAATTCTAAAGCCGATAAACCGATTCTATGGATATACAGAAATGGAAAAAATGTTAAAGTATATTTCGAATACTAGTTCTCGATTTATATGGAGAGATCGTAGCCTTCGATCTGATGCTGTAGAATTTTTATACTCAGCATTGAATAGAAATAGAAAAGCTTTAGGGAAAGTTAGAATAAAAATAACGGCCTGAAATGAAAGTTAGCGTTTTTAAGTCTCGGGATCTAAGTCGAGGCTTTTCTATGCATTCATGTTTAAGAATATTTATACAAGCTTTAGTTCTTCTTTTGATCTCATGCAATGCTGGACGGTTTATTTCTCCGGGTCTAAGATCAAATATGTATTTGGCGGAGGGGGTGCGAACAAATAGTTATCTGATCGAAAATAGAGTTTTTGTAAAAGCAATCGCACTTAATCAAAATAACTTTGAAACTATAAAAGAAGATTCCGAAGAAGTTCAATTTGGAAGGAGAGGATATGACAAGTGAATCATTTAATTCAAATGGGGTCTCATTTTCAGAACTTAAGAAACTTCTAATGCGCACAAAAGAACCTCGGTTCTCTAAGATGGGAGGAAAGCCTCACTTGCCAATCAATTTTATATGGCCGACTTTGAACGGTAAACCATTATCTTTTCTTTTTCAAATTCAATTTTCTGAATTAAACAGTGATTTATTAAATGGATATCCGATAAAGGAGGGGCTGTTATATATATTCTATGCTAAAAAAACTGTTTGGGGTATTGACTTTATTGACCGCGAGAAATTGAAAACGAATTTTTTGGAAGATGAAAATCGAGAAGTAATCGAAACTGATTTTTCTGCTGGTTTAAAAATAAAAAAAGACGATTTGATAGTAGGGTATTTGTCATTCAGAAAAAATAATCCTTACATTGATCAAATGGGCATTAAAATTTCTGAATTCGATGTTAATAATTCAAGTCCAATCTCTATTCCTGAAAATCTTCTAGAAGCATATGAATGGATAATAGAGAAAAGTAGACGTTAAATCGTAAATTTTTCTTTCTTAAAATCCAAACGGTATTCGCCTGCAGATAGAATCTCATAATCCTAATGAGGAAGAAGAAAAAATAATGAAAAATCTTCGCCTCAGTTCCAAACAATGAATGCGCCGTAAAATAAAGGTGTTTTCTACCAACCTCTATAAATATATAATAGGACCTGGTAGAAATGATTAACTTTTAACGGCTTTTAAAGAGTTAAGGACACCGTAACTTTCCGGCGCGAACGGATTCAAAAATCGAAATGGCCCCGCTTCAAAGAATCCGTTTCAATCTTACAAAAGAGAAACTACTTACGATTATTATGGTTATGAAACTAGCGACCTCGGTTGACAGAAACGATAAAGTATTCAACCTGAGGAGTATGTATGGCGACGGATTCTCAA
>NZ_QHCT01000026.1 GCF_003545885.1 Leptospira stimsonii | reverse complement strand
ATTTACATATGATCCAATTATTCGGAAATTTAGTATTTCTTCAGTCATAACTTTCATAATGTCGCCTAACGAAAGAGGCTTCTCGACGTTGCGTCTCCGAGCGCTTGTGCGCGACGGAGTTGGCACGAGGTTCGAGGCGCCTTAGCGCCGTCCCGCGAACCGAAGTGACAAAGCAATGTGGCTTTAGCCCGGAGTGAGCGCGAGCGGGAACCGTGAGTCGCGAACGCAGTGGGAAGCCGAAGTTAGACGATCGTGCGTGCTTTAATCTAAGATTTGATCATCTGAGAATTAATAATATTTAATGCCTTACCTTTTTTGGTTTTGTAAAAAAGGAAATCACTATCTAAAGTTAAAATATCTTTTATTCCATAAATTTCTGAAAGGCTTACAAGAGATGCATCTGCAAAATCCATTGGTCGATCGGAATATTTTTCCATGTAATGATGAATTGATGAAAAATGTTCATTATCTTGATTTAGAATTGTAATTGCTCCGTCTTTAATCCATTCGATAAATGAATTTTGAATTTTCTTATTATCCGATAACAAATACGAAACTTCCGTTACAACTGCTAAGGTCGTAAATAATCTTCCTTTGAAAACTTTGAGAAATGATCTAACCTCAGTACAATAAACATCCGATTCATCGAAGAAAGCTACGATTGGCCCAGTATCAATAATTACTTTTATCATTTACCTTTTTGTTTTTTTCAATATCGCATCTTTAATATACTTTTGATGATTTACCGATTTATCAGAAATACCGCTGTGATATTGGCCAAAGTATTTTTTACCTAATTCATAGGCTGAAGGCTTTTGCGCAAAGTTATTAATATAATAAACTAAAGACTCTTTAATGACCTCTGATTTACTTTTATTTTCAATTTTCGCCACTTCCGATAATTTCTTTTCCAATTCTGGGGGTAATCGAAGACTAATCATATTCGCCTCATGTATCACATATGTAATACATTTTCGATTTTGTCAATGAAATTTTTGAACTCGCTTTAATTACAAAAATGAATATATTAGTACGCCTCTTTATTTCAAAAGCCCTTTTGCACGCATGTCGTCTAACGAAAGAGTCTCCTCGACGTTGCGTCCGCAAGCGCTTGTGCGCGATGCGGTTGGCACGAGGTTTGAGTGAGCCTTAGCGAACGTCCCGCAAACCGAAGTGACAAAGCAATGTGTCGAAGACCGTAGTGAGCGCGAGCGGAAACCGTGAGTCGCGAACGAAGCGAGGAGCCGAAGTTAGACGAAGTGCCACTTCCCATATATTTTAAGAACTTTCATTCAGTTGAATCTTGAGAATTTAGTAAAAATCTAGTAGGTGTGCGAATAACTTCAGAATTATCCGGAAAATGAAAATTTTTACCATATTTTTTGGAGTCATACTTTTCAAATTCAATTACCTCAATAACTCGGTTATTCAATATTCTAAACTTTCCGAGCAAATAATTATCTTGTTTCATCTCACAGTCAGATTGTTCACATTTTATAGTTATGTCTTGGTAACAATTTTGATCTAAGCCAAAATAGCATAATTTTGTTTTTCCATTTTCTTTTTTGAAATCTAAACCTTCGATTTCATCAAAGCTAACTATATTTTCAGATTCGGAGAATGACCCCCATTGGCCTAAAAATGATTCAATGTTGGCACCGCTTAACTCTCTTTTTAAAATTGGAACTTCGATGGTAAAATGCTCTGAAAGAGCGTAACCTTCAGACATGCCGTGCTGAATTTTGAAGATTTTTTGAATTTTGAATGTTTTCAAATCAAACCTCGATAGCTGTCCGACAACTGCAACACCTACTCTTTCATTTAAGTCTTCAACTTTACTTTCATGGAGCTCCGGGTCTAAATAGAATGGAGCAATCTCACCTTCTTTTACATACATAATCTGTGATTTAAAATTTGTATCAGGACCAAAGCAGGATAAAAAAACTATTACTATAGGAATTATTTTATTATTCATATCTATTCGATTTTGTGGCATTTCGTCTAACGAAAGAGGCTTCTCGACGTTGCGTCCGCAAGCGCTTGTGCGCGACGCGGTTGGCACGAGGTTCGAGTGAGCC
>NZ_QHCT01000025.1 GCF_003545885.1 Leptospira stimsonii | reverse complement strand
GCAATAAGCAAAGATGGGGTAAAATATTGTCTTGGAAGCTTCAAGACGGCTGAAGTTGCGGCTATGATGTATGATAAGGCGGCCTTGGTGATGCATGGGAAAGAGCTTGCCAAGACCAATAAGTCTCTTGGTTTGCTTCAATACAAACGACTGCCTTCCACTCCTATTGAATTTAAAGTCGATAAAAAGGGTCATTATATGATAGGAATGGAAGATCGGAATAGAGTAAAATCTCTCAGAAAAATTCTAAAACAAATGACTCGCTTCTACGGATTTAGAGAGATAGGGGAGATGCTCGAATACAATTCAAATACGATTTATAGATTTATTAGTGGGGATCGTAACTTTAGATCGGAGGCAGTAGAATTTCTATTCTCTCGGTTGAAAAAGCTGAAGAAGACTTTCGAAAGCGATCATGTAAGGATAGATTTTTGAAAATTTATAGCTATGAAAGGATCTGTTTTACATTTCTAAGAAATTAAGTTTGGTAAAATGGCGGAGTCAGTTAATTTATGAAACAAAGAGAAGCTCTAAGGATTTGCATTTTTTTTCTCAGTTTAGTTCTGAATCAATGCTACGCCCATTTTGCGTTGGAGAACAAGCCGCCATTACAAAAAAATCCTGAATTATTTCTCTCAAAGAAAAAAATAGCTCTGATAGGTTTTAACGCTTATGATTATGAAATCGCTCTATTAAAACTAAATAGACAGCACCGGAATACTGGAGTTTTAACTAAGGGTACTGGTTTTAACGGCTTTCGATACTATCTAGTTGCGAATGCTTACTCAGAAAAGAGTTTCATGAGTTCTTTTGGCATTGGTAAAGATCTTTCTGATTACTCTACTTCAGAAGCAATTTCTGAAGAGATTAATTATTACATGCTCGAAAATTATAAATCTATAGTAAAAGAGAATAGTGAAAAGATTGATGAACCCGACTTATTTTACGATTTATTGTTTAAGAAAAAATTTCAAAAAATTAAAAATGGTACAATCGATTATTATATTCTTGCCATCAATTATTCCCCTTTTCAGAGATCTTCCGTATTAGGTTGGTTCTCCATTCCGCTCTCAATCATCCCATCTATAATTACTTTTAACTTTCTACCTGTCGTTGACCACCAGGTTTCTTATTCAAAATTCATGATTTACGACAAAAATTTAAGCCTCTTAGATGAATTAGAAATCAAAAATGAATACTTTGTTTTTCATTCTCTTTGGAAGCGAGATAGTTATCCGTGCGTTGCATTAGATAAATATGCGAAAGTAGGTGCGCGTCCGCAACCTTCGTGTATTTGGGAGGGGAATCTAAAAGAAGGACAGGGTTTTGTTAAGGAATTCCTAAAAGAAGAGCTGAGCTTGAGTGGCAAATAGATAGGGTGAGAAAGGTTTGAGGTTTGAAAGAGGAAAACTAAATCTATTTCGAAATCGTTTGTGACCATTGATCATATTCCAAATATAATGAATACTATACTCGAGAAATTACTTCTACTAAAAACATTCGAAATATCTCCGAGAAGATTGATGAATCTCCAAGGATTGCAATCCTGGGTAGTAAGCCGCATACCGATTTTCAGTATCTTGATAAAATCGAGGACATTAAGGTGAGTTCACTGGACTTCAATAATATTGGCTTAATCCCCACGAATACGTTTATACTTCTTTTATTAAAAATCAAACTTTTTGGATCTCAGAGTATGATAACTATTCCCAGGCAAATTATGTCGAAGAGTTGGCATACAAAGTAGCTTAGGTGAAGATAAATGAGTATCTTTCAAAGCAGATTCTAATCTATTTCGGCAAGAGCTGCCAATCGTCAACTAAATATAAAATTGGAGAGTGATGATGAAATCAAAAATAATAAAAATCGTTTATAATCTTTTGGTAATATTTTCCTTTGGCCTTGGGTGCGTATCCTTAAAAAATAAATATGTAAATGAAGTAATTGTATCGGAGGAGTCGAAATACCGAAAAGAGATAACGACTAAGATTTCTCTATTAGATGAGGCTGAACTCAGGATGACTTACATTAAGAGGGGAAAAGAAGAAGAGCATCGACTAACATTGAACTATGAAGGGAGGTTTATTCATATTTCGAAGCAACTTGAGTTAATCGCAGATGATAAAATAATTAGCGTAGGTATTTTAAAGAGAAAGATTTCTCCGTATGGTCGTTACAGTATTTCCTAACTGCTATACTTATCAATGGATAAAGAAATACTATCTTTGATTCTGAATTCGAAAAATGTAAGTTTTAAACTGATCGGAGAAAATGGGTCGAGTGTATTTCGTTTTGATGGAACAGGTAAACAAATGCTATCGAAATTTAAAAGAGAATATGATTTAATGAGCTCAAACTTAATTGATTAAACTTATCGGGAATCGCCGCATGAATTATGAGAAAAATAATCCGTCGTTTTAGAAGCTATAAAATGAAAGTATCTTATAAATGAAATGAATTCTTTTTCGAAACTAATCTTTGGTTTTCCTCAATTTTGATTCTTTTTTTAAAAACTTTGAAGACGCTATCGTTCTGCGATTTTATAAAATAAATATTTACTATGAAACTAGCGACCTCGGTTGACAGAAACGATAAAGTATTCAACCTGAGGAGTATGTATGGCGACGGATTCTCAA
>NZ_QHCT01000024.1 GCF_003545885.1 Leptospira stimsonii | reverse complement strand
ATGGAAGCATAATCGTTTGATAATCGGGTATTGACATAGTTTTCCTTATTATTTGGAGCTTTCGCCTAACGAAAGAGACTTCTCGACGTTGCGGCCGCAAGCGCTTATGCGCGACGCGGTTGGAACGAGGTTCGAGCGCCCTTAGGCGCGTCTCGCGAACCGAAGTGACAAAGCAATGTGGCTTTAGCCCGGAGTGAGTCCGAGCGGGAACCGTGAGTGACGAACGGAGCGAGAAGTCGAAGTTAGACGACGTCGCGTAGCAATTAGAATAATAAATCTAATATCGTGTTTGCTTCGACTGGAAATAAAATTTTTGGACTTTTTTTATCCAAATGTTTTAAAACTGCGTTTGTCCGTTTTACTAACGCTCGATCATTGGTAATGAAGAAATCACAGAAAAGAGAATTATTAAAATGGGGCATGTCAAATAACTCTAGAAAGAAACCCTTTTTCTTAACTTCACGCTTTCTTTTTTCTGAATCGGGATAGTAGCCCGCCATTTCAATAATACTTACCATAACCGTTTCTGTCTGAAATTGAAATTGCTTATTCATTGATAATGTTTCAGTGAAATATTCAATCAATTCGGAGTGCGAAGATAAGGAAACAGGAGGTGATTCGGGAAAAATGCCTAAACTCATTTTAAGTGAATTGTCTATCAGCTCACGACATTTATTAATGTTATTTCTGTATTCCTTACTTTTCTTAACATATTCTGGTTTTACTAATTCAAATAGGTCCTCTATTTCCGAATTATTTCTAAGATGATTCCTTGTCATCGTTTTAAGCTGCACTCTTAATTCTTTAAAATCAGATGATGCTTGCTGTAATAATCTAATCGAGCCAGAGCACAGTAATGATAATATTTTACTTCCAGAGTTTTTAAGCTCAACGATTTCCTTAGGAGTAATCTTTTTACTATATTTTTCTGGATGCTGTAAAATCTGGTTAAGTTCTTTTGAAATATCTTCATACGATTTATTATTCATCACTAAAGGACCAAAGCCTATCCTATGAAAAATCTCTCGATTTCTTTCATAAATTCGTAATGCTTCTTGAAATTCAGGGGCCAATTCAAGCTCATTTAATTGAAGATTTTCATAAACGTTGTATGCATCATTAAATACAACAGTGCAATTTTTGCCGTAAGAATAGAGCATCATTCCTTGACTTAGTTTATTGATAATTGAAAGCTCTTTTTTAATTGATTCAGCGTTAGCTCTATTTTTTGTTTCTTGAATATGTGAAACTGAAAAAGGAACAATTATTTTTCTACTTTTAACAAGGGTGCATAGTTTATCGTAAAGAGACGTGCACAGTTTATCTTTTTTTGAAATAAATTCTCCGTAAATATTTTGATCTAAGTAAACTATTTTCATATCTAATAAATCCTAGCGATGTCGTCTAACGAAAGAGACTTCTCGACGTTCGCGTTCCCGAAGCGCCTGTGCGCGAAGGGATTGACGGAGGCTTGAGCGAACCTTAGTGAGCGATTACAAGCCGAACGGCAAAGCGAATGTGGCGAAGCCCGGAGTGAGTCCGAGCGGGAACCGTGAGTGACGAACGAAGCGAGAAGTCGAAGTTATGCGGTGACTGGTGTAAAAACAAATGGTTCAATATTCATTCTGGTACAGATCTGTACTGAGATATAATTTACTACAAAGAGAGAATCCAGATGTGCGCTAATTGCTGACTTTATTGTTTCAGAATGATCATATCGAATCGATGGATCACATTGAATTTTTTTCAGCAGAATAATATCAATTCCAGAAAGAGAGTCTTTATGATTTGCCAGGTTATACAATTCGATCAGATTATGAATTTTAGGGAAACCTCCTGCATATTTTTGCAAGTATAATTTCAAAATCTTTTCGGTCGCTTGCAACGAATTCCATCTTGAAAGACCATAATTTCTATGTCGGCTTCTAATCATTTGCACTGCAGAGTCAATATCTCCTCGTATTTGCGGGATTAGAATTTGATCATCAAGTAATTCTAAATTTCGAAAGCAACCGTAAACTGTAGAAAAAGTATTTATAATATTAAATAGTTCCTCGTTCGACAATGAAGAGGCAAACCCTTTAGTCATATCATCAATGTAATTTACCACGTTAAAAGGTGGTTTTTTTATAAAACTCGTTGATTCATTTAATTCTGCTTTGCAAATGAATTCTAACGTGGCCTGTTTATCTGCAAATGCAGGGCATGTGATCGTCCACACCTCATTTCTTATTAAGATAGCTCCCCTTCCAGGTGAAACATCTAATTTCTGTCTATCTCCGTAACGTTCGTCAAACCAATCATAGATATGACGAGTAAGGTGATCACCGTCAAAGTTGCCAGGTTCTGCTGGAGAAGGGGGACGATATAGACTTAAATTTTTTTTAAGAGATTTTGCTATTATTGCGAATGCACTAAATGAACGTAATGGTATAGGAACATTATCTTGAGAAAGCGCAAAATCAACTTCCTCCATCCAGTTATAGAATTCCTCTTGCGATGTTGGGTTCTTTTCAAATATTTTCATACAAAATATTTACCAGTTGCCGCATAACGAAAGAGACTTCTCGACGTTGCGTCCGCAAGCGCTTGTGCGCGACGCGGTTGGCACGAGGTTCGAGCGTCCTTAGACGCGTCTTGCGAACCGAAGTGACAAAGCAATGTGCCGGAGGCCGAAGTGAGTCCGAGCGGGAACCGTGAGTGACGAACGGAGCGAGAAGTCGAAGTTAGGCGACGTTATGAATTTGCTCTAA
>NZ_QHCT01000023.1 GCF_003545885.1 Leptospira stimsonii | reverse complement strand
AATGTCATCGGCAAAAAGTTTGTCAACAGAACATGCTTTGTTGCTGGAACACCGGTTCACACGAAGGACGGACTCAAGAAGATTGAGGAGATTCAAGTTGGGGATATGGTTCTTTCCAAATCGGACAAAACGGGAGAGGTTTCGTATCGAAGAGTTGTAAATACATTTGTTCGTCAGACGGATGCGATTTACAAAGTATCTTTTGAAGATGGGACGGAGCTTGAAACCACTTGGGACCACCCATTTAGAACTCAAAAAATGGATGCTATTGGTCAAGAGTTCAATGTAGAGAATACTCAGTGGACGGAAGCGAAAGATTTGGTTGCAGGCAACATTACATTAACTGTAGAAGTGGGCACTTTGAAAGTTACTTCGATTTTGATGGATCAACGAACGGACACTGTCTACAACTTTGAGGTTGAGCAAAACCATACGTATTTCGTGAGCGAAGTAGGAGTTTGGGTTCATAACAATGATACAGCAAAATACTCAACAATAGATCCTAATGTTGGTCTAAAATATGGATTGTTTTTCCCGACTTTACGAATGGCGGCTGATGAAGAGCACATAAATAAAATGGGACAGGCCGCTGAGGCAGTTGCCGACCATTGCTCAGGTTTTGGGGCAATAGGCTGTGGGCTTGACGCACTAAGTTTAACAGGGCTACCACCTATGGGGTCGATTTCTACGAAGGCATCGGGTCTTTTATTAAAATTGTTTCAGAATGCCCCAAAAACGGCAGCTTTTATAAAAAATTTAGTTTCTCATTCAGAGTTGGATGTGAATCCAGGAGAGAGAGAAACTGGCATAAAAGTCGCGGAGGTTTTTAAAATTGGCATTGGTCAAGATAAAAAATCAGGGAATGGAAAAGTGTATTTTGGGATTGGACAGAAAGATGCGGCGGATGTTAAATTAAAGGTATTCTCCTCTGGAGATGTTGAAGCCTCATTTAAAATAGATCCATTAAAATCCGGTGCTTCACTTTCAACTCATGAAGGAATTAAGTTTAAATTTATACCGAATAGTAACGCGGAAATGTCGGTGGTACCTAATTTTGGAAAATCAGATCCATGGAAACTTGAGATCAAAAAGACTAATTCAAATAAGGGGCAAATCAAGGTCCAAATTCCGTTATCACCGTTCTACGATAATGATAGGCAGATGTCAGTGGATCCATATAAATGAAAAATGTTATGAAAACTATTCTAACCTTTGTAGCTTTATTTGTTATAGTGACCTTTATTTGGTCATGTTCAGATAAACGGGCGAAAGCTATTGAGCAATACAATTTGGGGAATTATCAAGATGCTCTTTCGCTATATAAAGATATAGAAAAAACTAGCCGGTTGGATTATATAGATTTTTATAGGTTAGCTTCGATCTATCGTTCTTTGGGGAATAATGATGAATCAATTCTGTATTATAATAAATCGCTAGAACTTAATAGGGAAAATCCAAACTCGCTAATAGCTCTTGGGAGCGTATATGAAGATATAGGTCAATATGAACGAGCAATTAAATCTTATCTCTTAGCTTTGGATACTAAAGGTAATCCGGTTGATTTCGTCGTATTCTATAGATTGGGAAGATGCTATGCAGAAATTAATAATATCGAGAAATCAGTAGTTTATTTTGGAGCTTTTGTACAAAAATATGTGGATTATGAAAAAGAAGGAAAAAATTTGATTGATTATGAAAAACTTTTAGATTACTCGCTCAAATTTTTAGAAAAGAATGCAGCTGTTGCTAAATAAGATGTGTAAAGTAACAGTATTCGCCTAACACTTCTTCTGAAAGAAATTGACTTATCTTCTGAATTTAGTTTTTCGCTCTCCTTGATTTTGATTCCATGGATGAAGACTTGAAATGGAGTTCTTCCGTTCCTTCCTTGATGTGCTCGTTTGTAATTGTATTCTTCAAAGAAAATTTCTAAGTCGATCTGCATTTCTTCAATGGATTCGTAAAATTTAGTTCTACCAGAGATTCTGAAATGCTCATCGAGTAAAGTTCTGTGAAGACGCTCAACGTATCCGTTGCTTTGAGGTCTTCTAACCTTGGTAGTTCGATGTTCGATCTTTTCTAATTGAAGAAATTATTCGAAAGGATATTAATATTTTCTTACACAATACTCACGTCCCATTCTCGGTAAGAACGGTCTGAAATTTAACCGGATGTTCTTCAACGAATGAAGAGACATCGTTATTCAGAGTTCTTTGAACTACAGAGACAGAAATCGTTGTATTGAAAAGCCTTCACCGGGCAAATCGAACGTGATAATCGATGACGGTTTACAAATAGAGTCTATAGTCATCCAACTCTTTTTAAGTAACTAACCATGTGGACGTGTCCATAGATACCAATTCTCCGGTAGAATCGGCTTGTATGTGCCTTTCTCTATATTCTGGATCAAATCTTTCAAGGAATTCGATCTGTTTTTCGCAGAGAGAGATATTTGTTCTTTACGATGTTCTTCGAGTCTGAGAAGTCTTTGATGTTTGGTTACGAGTTTATTCCTCGTCAATACTCCGCTGACGGAGTTGTTGTGCTAGCTTTCAATATCCATGAATATGGTATTGAAAAGAATATATAGGACATCTATTTCGATTTCTTCTGTGACCGTGTTTGGGTGCGGTCCAGTTTGCTAAATCTTTAGCATAAAAAAAAGACCCGGTGTTTAAAACCGAGTCTTTTATCAGTATGTGTTTTAAGCCTTTCTTAGTTTACTAACTGAAAAGTTGCTCCAGAGGCATTGTTTGATGTAATGAAGATGGTGTATGCACCAGCTACATTGAATCGAATGCTTC
>NZ_QHCT01000021.1 GCF_003545885.1 Leptospira stimsonii | reverse complement strand
AGGCTCACTCGAACCTCGTGCCAACTCCTTCGCGCACAAGCGCTCGGAGACGCAACGTCGAGAAGCCTCTTTCGTTATGCGAAAGTTTCTATGAATTTGAATTGCAATAGTAGGTAAAATGGCAAAACCAAGGATATTTATTAGTTCAACTTTTTATGATTTACGGCAGATAAGAGCAGATTTGGAAAAGTTTATTAAAGAAGTTGGCTATGAACCTGTGCTAAATGAAAGAGGGCATATTCCTTATGGAAGAGATGAAAAATTAGAAGAGTATTGTTATCGAGAAATTTCGAATGTTGACATTTTGATTTCGATTGTTGGTGGTCGTTTCGGTAGTCCTTCTTTTGAGCCACAAAGCTCTATATCAAATATCGAATTGAAAACAGCTAGGGATCTTTCGAAGCAAGTTTATATCTTTATTGAAAAATCTGTAGATACTGAATATTATACTTATTTAAGAAATAAAGATTCTGATTCCGTTACATTTAACTACGTTGATGATATAAGAATTTATAAATTTTTAGAAGAGATCAGAAATCTATCTACAAATAACATATTACATCAGTTTGAGACCGCAGAAGACATTATTGGCTTCTTAAAAGAACAATGGGCAGGTCTTTATCAAAGACTTTTGCAAGAATCTTCCAGACAGAGAGAGTATAAATTAATTGATAAATTGTCTAATACCTCGAAAACTTTAGATGAGTTGGTTGAGTATTTGTCTCGCGAGCGTAGAAGTACCGATGCCGTCGTTGAAGAAATACTTCTGAGAAATCACCCTGCCTTTTCTCAATTAAAAAATGAACTAAATCTAAAATTTCCAATTATCTTTACGACTAAAGATGAATTGAATTCGTTTATGCATTTCAATGGTTATAGAAGACATCGAACCCTTGCAGAAGAAAACTCGATAAAATATCATTATCGAAATGAGTTAACAGGTGAGGCGAGTACTTTCTTATTTTCTAACGATATGTTTGATATTGATCAAAAGCTTAAGATAGTTCCAGGAGCTAAATGGAATTCAAACTGGATAAAGCATGATTATGTACCAGCTTTAGTAAACGATGATGATGACATTCCATTTTGATAGAGAAACCTTCGCATAACTTCGGCTTCTCGCTTCGTTCGTCACTCGCGGTTCCCGCTCGGACTCACTACGGCCTTCGGCACATTGCTTTGTCACTTCGGTTCGCGAGCCGCGTCTAAGGACGCTCGAACCTCGTTCCAACCGCGGCGCGCACAAGCGCTTGCGGCCGCAACGTCGAGAAGCCTCTTTCGTTAGCCGCCATTTGCCCGGGGGATGACGGAAAAAGGCGCGGGGACGAAGCGGGGCAAGGGGAAATTCCGGATTTGTTCTTCTCTACTAGACTCACTTGATTCTAATCCAGAAATTAAGAAAGTAGTGTTATGGTTTTTCTGTATTGGTCTTTCCTTCCAGGAGAAACTTTAAAGTTCAAAAGTTACTATTTCCGTAATCAATATCTTTTGAGCCCCCAGCAGTCCCCGCGATGCAGTTTGATATTGATTGGGCAAACAGCGGCTAACTAAAGCTTGCCGCTTCGTTCGTCGCTCACGGTTCCCGTTCGGACTCACTACGGTCTTCGACACATCGCTTCGCGAACTTGGCTAAGTAGTAAAAGAAGATATTTTCAGAAATAGAAGTTCGCGACCCTTTCGCGCGCAGGCACTCCGGGACGCGACGTCGTCAAGCTTCTGTCGTTATGCGAAATGGCTGAAAACTAAATTGAAATAGGAATTGACAAATATATCAAATTTGATATATTTGAATAGTGAAGTTTAAAATCCAATTATTTGAACCTGCGGAAGCGTTTCTTTTAAAACTGGAAAACAAACTTAAAGCGAAAGCATTTAGAACCATTGAATTATTAGGAGAATTTGGGCTTGAATTAAGAGAGCCATTTTCTAAGAAAATTCAAGGTTACGAAGGGTTATTCGAACTAAGAATTAAACAAGGCACGAATATTTGTAGATTCTTTTATTTCTTTGAGAAGGATCGTGTTATTATTTTAACTTCAGGATATATAAAGAAAGAACAAAAGACGAGTAAAGATCAATTGACTAAAGCCTTCAAGTTGATGAAGGCTTATAGAGGAGAGCAAGTATGAAACTTAAAACGAAGGACTTTGATTCACTTCTAACTAAGGAATTAAAGAATAAAGATTTTAAGAAAGAATATGAAGTTCTTTCTAATGAGTTCACTTTAGCTAAAGAGATCATTAAACTAAGAAAAAAGAGAAATTTGACTCAAAAGGATTTAGCGGAGAAAATTGGCACTTCTCAACCAGCGATAGCACGCATTGAATCAGGAAATTATAAGAACTTATCATTATCATTAATTAACCGACTTGCAAAAGCATTGGATGCTGAGCCAGTAATACATTTAAAGAGTAGAAACGCTTAAACAATAATCAGCCACTTCGCATAACTTCGGCTTCTCACTGCGTTCGTCACTCGCGGTTTCCGCTCGGACTCACTACGGGCTCCGCCACATTGCTTTGTCACTTCGGTTCGCGAGCCGGCGCTAAGGCGCCTCTAACCTCGTGCCAACCGCGTCGCGCACAGGCGCTTGCGGCCGCAACGTCGAGAAGCCTCTTTCGTTAGCCGCCATTTGCCCGGGGGATGACTGAAAAAGGCGCGGGGACGAAGCGGGGCAAGGGGAAATTCCGGATTTGTTCTTCTCTACTAGACTAACTTGATTCTAATCCGGAAATTAAGAAAGAAGTGTTATTGCTTTTCTGTATTGGTCTTTCCTTCCAGGAAAAACTTTAAAGTTCAAAAGTTACTATTTCCGTAATCAATGTTTCTTGAGCCCCCAGCAGTCCCCGCGATGCAATTTGATATTGATTGGGCAAACAGCGGCTAACTAACGCTTGCCGCTTCGTTCGCCACTCACGGTTCCCGTTCGGGACTCACTTCGGTCTTCGACACATCGCTTCGCGAACTTGGCTAAGTAGTAATAGAAAGGATCTTCAGAAATAGAAGTTCGCGACCCTTTCGCGCAAAGGCGCTCCGGGGACGCAACGTCGGCAAGCTTCTGTCGTTAGGCGTCATTTGTAAATATGCTTCAGGATCAATATTCATTTGCGTTTCCAATTACGGTTAATTATACTGAAAGCAAGGCTACGTATTCATTTTTTAATAGCACTTCAATAAGTGCTTCGGAAATAATATTTAAGTCAAAAATTGATAATTCTTTTATTACTTTTAAGCTTTGCGAGCCTCAAGAATTAGATGAAGACGAAGATTTAGAACAGATATTCCTGAGTGTTGACGGTATAATTGAAAATAATTATGAGAACGCGTTCGAGAGAGCCTTTGAGTTGTGTAATTTGTTTATCAATTTTTACTTATTTCATCAATTTGAAAATTTCTTCGACAAAGATTTGTTAGAGGCCAAATTCGAAATATTAAAAAGCCAAGTTATATGCTTAAAAGGTCAGAAAGGTGATAATGTCCGGCGAACTCATAATCATCAATTTGATATAGACATCAATAATTTTGACGAATCGTTTTCAATAATTTATCACGATGAATTGTTAAGAACAATAATGAGGTCTCTTTCCGAGTTATGTGGTCCCCATAGTGATAAATCCAAATTTTATAGTGCGTTTATGACTTTAGAAATTATTGAAGGAAATTGTTCTTTAAAAAGCAAATCTTTGCTTTCAGAGAAAGAAAAAAAAGATCTTTCTAAAAATATAAAATTGTTATTTACTAATATAGCCGCTGAAACAAAAGCAATACTAATTAATCGCTCTCAAGGGTTTATACTTGGAAGAGGTTCAGATAGAGATAGCCGTGGGGAAAGGCTATTTTACTCAATTAATGAAATCCTTTCTGGAAAATTACCTATATATTTTAAAGTGACCGACAAAGAAGTAATCGAAATTGTCACTAATATTGTATGGACCAGAAATAAGCTGTTTCATAATGCCACTCTTGACGAAGCGAGATTTAAACAGGATTTCCATAATCTTATTATTCTAATTCGTTCTATTGGAAGGGGATTGATTGATCTCAAATTCAATCCATTTCTTCCATTTTGATACAAACGACGCCTAACTTCGACTTCTCGCTTCGTTCGTCACTCACGGTTCCCGCTCGGACTCACTGCGGCCTTCGGCACATTGCTTTGTCACTTCGGTTCGCGCGACGGCGCTAAGGCGCCTCGAACCTCGTGCCAACCGCGTCGCGCATAGGCGCTTGCGGACGCAACGTCGAGAAGTCTCTTTCGTTAGTTGCCATAGCCCGGAAATTAATTTTCATATTAACGCATTTAAAAAAATGCTGACAAGATTTCAAG
>NZ_QHCT01000020.1 GCF_003545885.1 Leptospira stimsonii | reverse complement strand
GGCTCACTCGAACCTCGTGCCAACCGCGTCGCGCACAAGCGCTTGCGGACGCAACGTCGAGAAGCCTCTTTCGTTAGGCGACATTACGAAAAGAAATCTGCGGAATTTTAACTTTCTAAAAGGATTATTATTCAATCCCTCTTGCACTAGCTCAGACAAGACCGGTAAAGTTTAAAGAACAGAATGCTCCTGCTTGCCCACACATTCATAATAAATGAGGAAGTCTCTTTAGGATTATATATACTTATTAAGTATATCGCTAACTTTTGGATTGCATATCGTCTGAGGAAATACTACGAAGTAAAAAAGGAAACGATTACGATCCAGGCTATAGTCGTAACCATTAGCGACTATTTATACTTTCCAATAGTGTCTCATCTAGAATTATTCAATATAGGAAGAGAATTACTAATGATGCTTACCATATACGGCCTACTAAAAGGGATAGTATGGGCAATCATTATCACGTTTTTTATTAAAACAGAAATTGAAGAGAAAGATAACATTTTAGATAAGATATCTTCTTGGGCTTTCGGAGTATTTCTCTCAATATTTTCAGATTTAGCAATTGCAGTTCCAGTTATTTGGGTCGGGTTTTATTTTCAATCGTTATAATTTAAAGACAGACCAATGTTCGTAACGTCGCCTAACTTCGGCTTCTCGCGGCGCTTCGGGATTGCTTCGCAACCCTCGCTTGGCCTTCGGCACATTCGCTTTGTAACTCGGTTCGCGAGCCGCGACTAAGGTCGCTCGAACCTCGTTCCAATTCTTTCGCGCGTTTAGCGCGCTCCAGAACCGCGAACGTCGAGAAGCCTCTTTCGTTAGCCGCCATTTGCCCGGGGGATGACTGAAAAAGGCGCGGGGACGAAGCGGGGCAAGGGGAAATTCCGGATTTGTTCTTCTTTACTAGACTCACTTGATTCTAATCCCGAAATTAAGAAAGAAGTGTTAGGGTTTTTCTGTATTGGTCTTTCCTTCCAGAAAAAAACTTTAAAGTTCAAAAGTTACTATTTCCGTAATCAATATCTTTTTAGCCCCCAGCAGTCCCCGCGATGCAGTTTGATATTGATTGGGCAAACGGCGGCTAACTAACGCTTGCCGCTTCGTTCGCCACTCACGGTCCCCGTTCGGTCTCACTCCGGTCTTCGACACATCGCTTCGCGAACTTGGTTAAATAGTAAAAGAAGAGATTTTCAGAAATAGAAGTTCGCGACCCTTTCGCGCACAAGCGCTCCGGGACGCGACGTCGTCAAGCTTCTGTCGTTATGCGAAATTGCTTAATTTTATTATAAAAGAGTTAAAATGGATCATATTCAAATCGAACTTTTATATAAACCACCCGAAGAATTTGCTGAACCTGAAATTCCTGAACCGTCGAAAATTACGATTCCTTTGTCAAATGCAGTGAATTATTTAACTCCGGAAGTGCTATCCAAAAATCATCCGAATCTTGATTTGCAAAAACTGTATGGTTTTAATGCTTATGTCGAAGCTAATATGCTACAAACTCTAATTATTGCAGAATTTGACTATTTTAGCATTTTTAGATATAGAAATTCATCTCCAAAATTGAACCATATTAAGGTTTATAATATAAGGCATTTTTGCCGTATCAATGGTTTTGAAGTAGGTAGAATTGATATTGAATATTCAACTGCTATGGTTATTAAGTCCGTTGTCAAAGATTTATATTTTGCAATTGAAAAAAATAACAAAGACGATCCTTACGACAGAAAGTATCATCAGACACTTGAATTACATGACAACAGCATTGATAAAATACGAGTTTATGCAGAAACAAAACGCATTGAAATACAAAAAAGTCAAATTAATTCTTTTGAAATTAATTATTCATGCGAAGACTTGCATGTTTGGCAGAGTTCGGATATAAATCGTCTCTTTATTATGAATCATTTTTCTAAATTCACAATTGATGATTCTAATATTAATATTCTGTATGCGTCCTCAAAAACGAAAATTAATACCTTCATGATGAACTCATCGAGAATTGAGTCCGTTCCTCGATTCGAATCGGACTACATAATTGAAAAAAATAATGATTCATATTTATTGATTAAAAATTCTTACAAAGAGCAAGGTCAGGTTGCGAAATATGGAGATGCGGCTTACGAACATGAAAGTTTAAGAACAAAATTGGAAAGAAATATTCTCTTAAAGAGCCTATATCTTTTTATCAAGTGGACATGCGGATTTGGCTACAAACCATTTAGAACAATATTCGGTAGTATGGCTACAGTTTGTCTTTTTACAGTAATATATTCTTTTCCAAAGAATATTTCTGGAGATGAATATTCTCTTGTTAAATTGGATAACTCCCAAATATTTTTTCCAAATAATTTTTTATTTGCCTTTCTATTTTCTATTGAATCATTTCTCGGGTTTTCATCAACGCAAGTGAAACCCGCAAGTGTTTTAATATCATTTGCAACTGGTTGTGAAGCATTTTTGGGATTAATCTTTTTCTCTTTGCTTATTTACTCACTTACTAAACGATTTTCGGAGTAAATTAGGAAAAGCAACTTCGCATAACTTCGACTTCTCGCTCCGTTCGCCACTCACGGTTCCCGCTCGGACTCACTCCGGCCTTCGGCACATTGCTTTGTCACTTCGGTTCGCGAGCCGCGCCTAAGGTCGCTCGAACCTCGTGCCAACCGCGTCGCGCACAAGCGCTTGCGGACGCAACGTCGAGAAGCCTCTTTCGTTAGGCGAAATGCAGAAAGAAACTATATTAAGAGGAAAAATGAAAAATATAACGATACATTTTTATTATACATCAGGAATTTTGCTTACGATTATAATTATTTTGTTAACAATTCAACTATCAACGGATTCAAATACGGTGAATTATATTAGCTTTGGGGCCACTTTAACTTCTTTGTTTTTAGGCTTAATTGCTATTTTTTATTCTATCGTCTCCAATAGTACTCTTACTAATAGTTTACAATTATTGTCTAATGCTTCATTGAATATGTCATCTGCTTCCACGACTATTGAAACTAACGCTTCGCATTTGAAAGAAGTAATCAATCAAATTCCGACAATTGTAGGAAAAGTTGAGGCCAAAGTTGACCAGTCGAATTTATTGTTACAGAATATCAGTCAGAAAAATGATAACAAGGATTTGGAAGTTACATCAAAGGGCGAGAATACAACTTCCACGAAAAAGGTTGAAATCAATGAAGCCTTATCTAAGCAGATACTTTCGGCATCATCTACGTACGGATTATTCAGTATTTATATTTGTTATAAATCATTTACGACTAAGAAAGCATTTGATTTGAAAGAATTGTTAAAATTAGGGAAGCATGAAAGCCTCTATCTATATTTTTTTGGATATACTGTAGCAATGGGGTCAATTGGAGTATTGCAGACCGCAATAAATGATACAATCTTTAACACTTATCAAATGGAAAAGCATACAGTGGATTTAATAGAAAAGGCTTTGGATCAGAAAATAAAACAAGGGGCTGAAGCGGAGCGGTTATTTCAATCTTTAAAGGAAGCCATTGATAAATATTTTAAATAGATTTCTGCACTTCGCCTAACTACGGCTTCTCGCTTCGTTCGTCACTCGCGGTTTCCGCTCGGACTCACTACGGGCTTCGCCACATTGCTTTGTCACTTCGGTTCGCGAGCCGGCGCTAAGGCGCCTCGAACCTCGTGCCAACCGCGTCGCGCACAGGCGCTTGCGGACGCAACGTCGAGAATCCTCTTTCGTTATGCGACATGATGAAAATATTTTGATATATCAAAATGCAACTTAATAAAGGTGAAGAAATAATTCTAATTGGTTTGTGGGATAATCCTGATGTAACAAAAGCTTATTACTTGTTTTCAGGTTTGATTCATGAAGCGGTTACAAAAAAAATTGAAATTGTCGAATTCGCACAGAATCATTCGAATGAAGAATTACTTTCAATTGAGAGTTTTCGCCTTGATGTTTTAATGGTTTGGAAAAATCAAATTGTAAAAAATGATAAGAATAATAAAATCTGGAATTGCATTCGTAGAAAAATCATATTTTATAAAGAAAAAGAAGATTATTTTAAAAAATATTTTCCTGAATACTGGAAGTTCTATGAAAATCAAATAATTACATCTGACGCTTCATTTATTAAAATTTATTTCAAATATTATATGCGAAAATACTACTTTAATATGAAGATATTCTATTTTAAGACATTTGCCCCCATTATTTATTTATTGTTTCATGATGTTATAAATCTTTTGCAAATTGTTCCAAACTTGGTAGAGGTTAGAAACAAAATTAAAATTGAAAAACTGAAACTCCGTAAAATCAGCGACAGCTTTTATTCTCAATCACAAAAGGAGACTTTCTCACAGATTGTAGATTATGAATTATCTAAAAATATACAATTAGAAAGTACAATTTCTAAGCAGTTAAGCGAAATTAATAAAAATATTATTACGGTTACGCTATCTACTTTTGCTGTGGTAATAAGCTTATTTACAGCATATAAAATTTATGTAATAAAAAATATGGAAATTAATGAATTGAAAGAAAAAGAAAGAAAATTAATGACGATTGTAATGAAAAGAGACGAGGAAATCGGAAAGTTAAAAAATTTGAATAAAAAACTTAAGTGATTCATCACATCGCATAACTTCAGCTCCTCGCTTCGTTCGCCATTCACGGTTCCCGCTCAGGCTCACTACGGTCTTCGACACATTGCTTTGTCGCTGCGGCTTGCAAGACGCGACTAAGGTCGCTCAAGCCTTGCGCCAACCCCATCGCACACAGGCGCTCGGGGCCGCAACGTCGAGGAGCTTCTTTCGTTATGCGAAATCGCAATAATAAATTTAACGAGAATATATGAACAAAAAAGTAACAAAAAGACAAAAGAAAGAAAAGAATAAGAAAGTTGAATATTATGCACTTAATATCAAATATACTGGCCCCGAAAAAGGTCCTTATGATTATCAGGCCTTGTTTTTAAAGGTGCTTAATAAAGCGGTGCCAATCGAAATTTCGAGTGGAATTCATCTATGGTTCCGTCTTCCGCAGCAGCAAAAGTTTAGCGAAGGAACCCTCATTTCAGGAAGGCTTTCAAGATTCACGAAAATTGAGCATGAAAACTGGTTAGATACAAATCAAAATAAAGCAATAGAGATGAAATTGAAGAAAGGTATATATCCTAACCACTACGAAACAGAATACATTTTCATACCAGAAGCACATAGGGCAATTTTCAAGAAAAATAGAGGTCTCACGATAAAATCGATTCAAAAGTATGCAGAATCTTTATTCGAAAAAATATTTCCGAAAGAAAATCTTTTTTCAATTAGCATTGAAAAAAGTGCAGATTATATTGCAGACATTTTGGAAGCACGGAGTATTTTCAATTTGGAATTCAAGATCACTCCGAGCAATTTGGATATTCAAGAAGAGGCTAGTCAATTTATGGACGAGGAGCTTCACAAAGGAAATATCGGTCGCATTCATGGCCGCATGGAAGGAAAAGGAGGTGGATCAATTAACGGGAAAGATAGTAAACTAGTCAATGGCATTCTGGGTGCTGCCAAAAGTAATGGACAAGTGTCTGCGAAAATAGAAGACTCGGAAGGGAAAATTAAGAGAATTAAAACTGAAGACTATCCGAGAAAATTTGTCGTAAAGTATCCAGAAAGCCAAGATGAAAATTTATCTATTCTAAAACATATATTATCGATTTTTAGAGGTAGGTGAAGTAAGTGCCACTAATGGGTATAAAAGGTATCTTACAGTCAATAAAGATTAAAGATATTCTGAAAGATCTCGGCTTCCTGATCTCTATATTTATTGCGTTTATTTTTACTTTCTTATTTTACTGTCGTGAACTTTCAGAGGATTATTTGTCAGCTTTGATTGATATGATTATTAATAGTTACCCTAGTCTTTTAGGTTTTATGGTAGGGGGTTATGCACTCATTGTTGGATTCGGAAATAAAGAATTAGTAAAAAGGCTCTCAGAAAGTGAGAAGGATGGTGTCGATTTATTCAATTCGATTAGTTCTAAATATGCTTATTCAATTCTTGTAATTGCTTTTACATTATTATTCTCATGGAACTTGAAGATAATTAACTATATAATCAAAAGCTACAAGATCGTTGATATTTGTTCACCTTTAAAGTTGATTTATTTTATTGAATTATTTATAATATTCCTTCTTTCAAGTTACTCCTTTATTCAGGTGTTTTATATCGTCACCAATACTTATACATTTGGGATAATGAATTCTATATTTATAAAGAATACATCCACAAAGAAGAATATAAAGAAAAAGAAATAATTGTTCATTAAAATGCGACTTCGCATAACTTCGACTTCTCGCTCCGTTCGCCACTCGCGGTTCCCGCTCGGAACTCACTACGGGCTTCGCCACATTCGCTTTGTCACTCGGTTTGCGAGACGCTCACTAAGGTTCGCTCAAACCTCGTTCCAATCCCTGCGCGCACAAGCGCTTCGGGAACGCGAACGTCGAGAAGTCTCTTTCGTTAGGCGACATTATGAAAGTTATGACTGAAGAAATACTAAATTTCCGAATAATTGGATCATATGTAAAT
>NZ_QHCT01000019.1 GCF_003545885.1 Leptospira stimsonii | reverse complement strand
AAAGACCCCTTATGAAGTTCTGAAAAATAAATTGCATTTAAAAGAAAAAGTAAAGATAGTTGGACGAGGTCGCTAGTTTCATATGTTACCCATGTCTCCGGTTTGTACCATCCGTATATTCATATGATATAGTTTGTAACTATAAATCTGAACTTTTTGCATATATTTCTTTTTTTATGAGCAAATCTGGTCGCGATAATTTCATAGTTTTACTTTTCTATCACTTTTAAAACATTCGCTGTCCGCTAAGGCGAAAACTAAAAATACTGGGTCTTGAAATTGATCAAATAAAACTAAATCCATATAAAACGATTGCTTACAGCTTTGAGTTGAATCATCATCCATTACTTTGCAACCTAATCCAAACACAAAAAGAACTATAACAAATAACGCGTATTTCATCTTATGACACCTCTAGATCTTAAATAGTCAAACTTGTATTTTTCCTGAATTGCTCCTCTTAATCTGATTTTAGACCAAGGTTATTAAATATATTTATATTCAAAATTATCTCAAAGTTTGCTGAACTTAAAATACCACTGTTACTAAAATAAAAAAATAAAGTCCAAGTAGAGTATGAATTTGTTCCAGATTTTAACTCCGCCTCATATTCATCGAATTTTCCGCCCTTTGTCGACCGAAAAACTGATTAACATGGACTAATTCATGTATCTCAGTATATGAACCCGAACCTGTCTTCATATGAGCAACATTCTCAATGGTAGTCGCGGCAACTCCGGAATCAGTAAATTGATTTTCATAATAATTATTCTCAATAATCGCTCCTCAACCAATACTTTTCACATTCGGTAAAGTATCTCCCAAGGTAGAATTCATAATCGAATTTGCCGAATAATCCAAATCAAAGTGAGTTGGAAAACCTACGATTCGAAACTCTTGAAGATTTGTTTCAATGTCTAAGATTGAATGTTGTCAATAAGGATTATCGAACACAAATGAAATTACTCTCTTTATAAATTCCAGTAGTTTGATACAAAGAAATGTTTTATCAAATACATCCATCCACTATTACATTGCCGGACAGCCCATCTAACAACGTACAAGAACCAGGTCTTATCGAACCGTCATTTCGGATTAGGATTCCATCTTTCAAATTTCCTAAAAAGTTGAATTCATTCTGATCGATAATTATTCCATTTAAATCAGAACTCAATTTATATTTCCCAATGCTTTTTATTGGTGAAAAATAAAATCTTTTTGGATAAATTTCACCAACACCAATCGTTATTTCAGGCTCTTCATAATATTGAATATATATATTCCCTATATCATTTTTATTTTTAACTTGAAAGGAAGTTTCACTTGCCTGAATTACTGAGAACCAAGCTAAAAAAGAATCATCTCTTCCGCTTTCAGTGATAACACCACAATGCATAGAAAAGGTAAGCATTAGTAGCACTATGCTTTTAAAAATATAAAATCTGTTCACTGAACGATCCTTCTGTTAATTAAATAACTATTTAAAATAGAATTCATTATATAAAATCCTGCTTCAGTTTTGGTTGCTGCAGTTTGATTATATAAATTCAAACTATATAATAATTTATAAAGCTGATGGTTTACTATTGCGAAAATTATTTGCGATTGCGGATAGCTAATTGTACCAGCTCTAAAATCAGCATCAAATTCATTTGAATTTACATCTCTCCCCCCACCTATAAGAAGATACTCACTTCTGAAACTTCCAGCATGATAAAATTGATCAACGTGACCTAATTCGTGATTAAGGGTTGCCTCTGATGAACCAGTTCTCATTGAAACAATTGTTCCGGATGTAGAAGCCGCAGTACTTTACTCCGACATATGATTTGCAGAATAACTATTTTCAATTACAGTAGCTCCTTTTAAATTTTTAACGGCTGGTAAAGGATCTCCCAAAATTGGATTCATAATCAAACTTGCCGAATAATCAACACCGAGAAGCGCATAGCTCCCAAAACGGCTTGTGAAAAAATGCTTTCGGATTTGTTGCAAGTCCATAGGCAACACCCAAGATAGGAGAGGCAAGGAGTGTCAAAGCTCCTAACATTCCTGCTCCAACATTTCTGATTCCCTGTCCAAAATCAAACCATCGTTGTTTACTCACATAGAACGCATTCGTTAACGTCTTACTTGCGCCTACTTTGAAGTTCAACATTCCCATTCCATTCTTAGAAAGCGCATCACTCACAATCGAATGCCCACTCGGATCACGCCATCTCACAGGATTTCCTTCTGTATACATGTAAAGGTCCATCGCCATTGGACGACTTGTGTCAAAGACGCTGTCCGCTTGCGTAAACCTTCCAATCAGAGGATCATAATATCTCGCTTTGTAGTAGTAAAGACCAGTCTCGCCGTCTTCTTCTTGTCCAGTATATTTGTAACGGAAGATATCCGGTCCTGCAGAGTCGTTTCTCTGGATCTCTCCATACGGTTTGTAAGAGATATGAGAAGCTCCACTCATCTCTCCACCTGCGACTCTATTTCCTTCTCCATCCGTTACCATCGTGATCGAACCTAAGTGATCCGGGTGAAAGAAGATCATTCCAGAAACGGGAGCTTAGGGCGTTGCCGCTTACGCGGCCCAGGCTCTCAGCTCCGGTCAAGTTATTGTGTTCTTCAGAAGTGAAATCGCTTTTCACTCAAAGCAATAACTTGACCACGCATCGATCCTTAACGCAGTGGTGTTTCAGTAAATCAAGGTTTTGTCTTTTCCATACACTGAAAGTATTCAAATAGAAAGTAATTCGTTGCCGCCTGATTGTTCTGTCTGTTAAAAAGTATCAGATCAACCAAAAGATTATTTTGGCATTCATCAGACGATTTGTATTCTTTTACGTTTGGACAGTTTGTAAAGAATAGGCATCACAGTGATAAAAGCAGTATCAATTTTGACTTTATTTTCTTTCCTTTGAATTCTAATTTTCATTACGAATCATCTCTCTGGACAATCATTGGATAAGATCAATTGCAAAGTGAGCACGAGGTCCACATCCATAAATTGAGTTTTCAATCACCTTAATTTCTATTTATTGTCGCAACCGCTATTGTAATTTAAGTATAATGCAAACAAAAGTTCCGGTTCAATTTGTATACTATTTGCAACTTCATTTAGGATTAAAATTATTGAAAATTCTTGTCCTTGATAATAGGAGCCTTTTTAAGATATCAAAAATCGAACACACTGTAATAAAATAGAGTAATGATCGTAATTGTTTTTTTATTTTCCCCCGTAAAGTCATAACAGCATAAAGCGAATAGCCGTTTTAATAACGTTATTTTTCAACTATCCAGTTTTGTTAATAGTCAATCCGGATTACATTTTTCTTTTCTTTGCTCTTCATTAATTTGAAAAATTACCAACTGTTCTTCTATAGATAACCTTTGTTCTGTTAAACATTCAGATTGACACAAGAGTAAAAGCAAGTTGATTTTATCCGCGTTACGATTGCACGTTTTTTCAAAAGTTCTATTTGGTATCAAAAAGCAACCATTGATTAACAAAAATAACGCTATTAATTTAAAATTTATAAATATTTTCATAAGATTCTCGTTTCCCTATTAAAAATAAGTAGGAATCATTGGTCTCCCTAAAGTAAGAAATAAAAATCTCAAAAATGGAGGTATTGTTCGATCTGATAATATTAAATATATTTGAATGTCTTGCTGCCAATTAGCCCCATAAGCATTTGTTCCAGCTCTCATGTCAGCATTTCTTTCAGCATAAGACGGCCCTTTACCCTCAATATTATTAAATGGACTTTGCCAAGTTTGTTCCATATAACTCCATCCTCCCCAATTGTTGTATTGCCTTACATGTGCAAGCTCATGTTGAATCGTAGCTTCGTCAGCTCCCGGAGGGACAAAGGCAATCCCGCCTATTGAAATTCCCGGTCCAGCAAATGGCGCATTGTGAACTAAATATCCTCCAGCTCGATATTCAACATAAGCGCCAGTAAAAACTCCAACGGTCAAGTTTAAGGCGGCAAAATAAAATCCTAATGTAAACGCTGGATCTACCAATAAAGCTGCTATTGGACAAAATAATGCTAAAGCAATCTTTCCGCCAACAACGAGTCCTTTGTTTATTTTCGACATACTGAATGAGTTTGTTTCTTTTCGTTTTCCTTTTCCTGCGGCAACGTGCATAAATTTATTAGCCGCGGATCCAAGGCTATCCAATCGATCGTTAAAAGTGTGTACGTTTCTTTTGATAAAACTATTGAATGACTGAGCAATCCCGCCAGTGATCGCATTGAACATATGAACCACACCGGGGAAATCCAAGCTATGCCCACTCGGATCACGCCATCTCACAGGATTTCCTTCCGTATACATATACAAATCCATCGCCATCGGACGGCTTGTATCAATGACGCTGTCCGCTTGCGTAAACCTCCCAATCAGAGGATCATAATATCTCGCTTTGTAGTAGTAAAGACCAGTCTCGCCGTCTTCTTCTTGTCCAGTATATTTGTAACGGAAGATATCCGGTCCTGCGGAGTCGTTTCTCTGGATCTCTCCATACGGTTTGTAAGAGATATGAGAAGCTCCACCCATCTCTCCACCTGCGACTCTATTTCCTTCTCCATCCGTAACCATCGTGATCGAACCTAAGTGATCCGGATGAAAGAAGATCATTCCAGAAACGGGAGGGGCGTTGCCGCTTACGCGGCCCAGGCTCTCAGCTCCGGTCAAGTTATTGTGTTCGTCAGAAGTGAAATCGCTTTTCACTCAAAGCAATAACTTGACCACGCATCGATCCTTAACGCGGGGGTGTTATTTTCTAAGAGCAAAACACCTCGCTTCCCAACCGCGGTGCAGTTGAGTAAATTTCGCGGAAAATTCTGAATAATCTAAACCACTTTTAGAAATATCCAATATTTTGGACGCTTTATAAACAACTTCTTAGGTGATCTGCAAAAATATTCTATTTTTGCAGAAAAAACTAACGTTCATAGATGCAGTGATTTAATGAGCTTTTCAAATCTAGTATCATCATTGCATTCATTCCTAGCTATAATTGCTATTGTTAACAAAGACGGATCATGCGTTCTTTCGTAATCATCTAAAGCAAGCAATACGTTTAAGTCACAAGCAGTAGAGAAGTCATCACTTCTACATGAGTAAAAAAAAGAGAGAAGCACTATAGCGAAATATATTTTGAAATTTAAAATGAGCATCGTATTGAAGCTCTCCTCTGTAAATAATCTAAAGTATTCATTATTATTCCTTTGTTTGTAGATATCATCGACTGCAAGAAGAGCGTTTAAAATTATTTTGGCAAATTCTATTAGCGAGATTATACATTAAGATAGAAGAAAACAGTCTTTCTTTAGACGAATGTAGATTGTTAGCAATATTAATTGAGGCGATCACATTGAATTGATCTATGTTTATCACACCAAAAAGATAGAAGTAAAGCCAAGTGCCGTATGAATTTGTTCCAGATTTTAACTCCGCCTCATATTCATCGAATTTTCCCCCCTTTGTCGACCGAAAAGACTGATTAACATGGACTAATTCATGTATCTCAGTATATGAACCCGAACCAGTCTTCATATGAGCAACATTCCCAATGGTCGTCGCGGCAACTCCAGAATCAGTAAAGTGATTTTAATAATAATTATTCTCAATAATCGCTCCTCCACCAATACTTTTCACATTCGGTAAAGGATCTCCCAAGGTAGAATTCATAATCGAATTTGCCGAATAATCAACACCGAGAAGCGCATCACTCCCGTTTCGTCTATTTTTCGAACAACAATCGTTTTAAATTTGTCGATTGCTAACGAAAGCAAATGCTAAAAACCGTTTATCATTTCGGTATTGCAGTGCAAGCAAGATACAAAGTCAAAATATCGCTTTCCTGCTGTTGCGTTTCCGCAAAAATTAGAAAAATTCCAATTCCGTCATTGCATTTTTGTATAGAGTCGGGTGGCAAAGATCTAGAAAAGCAAGACACAAATTGTAAAACTAAAATTAGAAAAAATACCATTTTTAAAGCTCTCTTCATTTATTGTTAATCCTTCTTATTATTTCATTATATAATATCATGTTTCTATAAAATACTCTTTCTGTTCCGGTCTTCCCAGTTTGTAGAAAGAGGTTATACTGAAACATTAGTTTGTAAGTATCGTATCCAAAGACCAGATAAAAAAATTGCCCTTGTGTATATCCCATTGTCCGTCCACGGATGTCAGCATCCATCTCATTGTTAGGAAGCGATGCGTCAAAGGATTGTTTCCACCAGTCATAGTTCCGCCATCCGCCTGCATGGTAGAATTGATCCACATGGCCTAATTCATGATTTAGAGTAGCATCTGAACTTCCGCTCTTCATATGAACAACATTAAAAGTCGTTACGGCGGCAGTTCCTTTGCTATCGACGTGATTTTCAAAATAACTGTTTTCAAGGACGGTTCCCCCACCCATGTTTTTAACGGCTGGTAAAGGATCACCCAAAATTGGATTCATAATCAAACTTGCCGAATAATCCAATCCCAAAGTCATATAGCCTAACGTCGCCTCCAACGGCTTGTGAAAGAAAGCTTTCGGATTTGTTGCAAGTTCATAGGTAACACCCAAGATCGGAGAGGCAAGGAGTGTCAAAGCTCCTAACGCCCCGGCTCCAACATTTCTGATTCCCTGTCCAAAATCAAACCATCGTTGTTTACTCACATAGAACGCATTCGTCAACGTCTTACTTGCGCCTACTTTGAAGTTCAACATTCCCATTCCATTCTTAGAAAGCGCATCACTCACAATCGAATGCCCACTCGGATCACGCCATCTCACAGGATTTCCTTCCGTATACATGTAAAGGTCCATCGCCATTGGACGACTTGTGTCAAAGACGCTGTCCGCTTGCGTAAACCTTCCAATCAGAGGATCATAATATCTCGCTTTGTAGTAGTAAAGACCAGTCTCGCCGTCTTCTTCTTGTCCAGTATATTTGTAACGGAAGAGATCCGGTGCTGAGGAGTCGTTTCTCTGGATCTCTCCATACGGTTTGTAAGAGATATGAAAAGCTCCACCCATCTCTCCACCTGCGACTCTATTTCCTTCTCCATCCGTAACCATCGTGATCGAGCCTAAGTGATCCGGATGAAAGAAGATCATTCCAGAGACGGGAGCTTAGGGCGTTGCCGCTTACGCGGCCCAGGCTCTCAGCTCCGGTCAAGTTATTGTGTTCGTCAGAAGTGCAATCGCTTTTCACTCACAGCAATAACTTGACCACACATCGATCCTTAACGCGGGGGAATTATTTTCTAAGAGCAAAACACCTCGCTTCCCAACCGCGGTGCAGTTGAGTAAATTTCGCGGAAAATTCTGAATAAACTAAACCACTTTTAGAAATATCCAATATTTTGGACGCTTTATAAACAACTTCTTACGTGATCTACAAAAATATTCTATTTGTGCTGCAAAAAACTAACGTTCATAGATGCAGTGATTTAATGAGCTTTTCAAAGCTAGAATCGTTATTACAATCTTCTTTTACCTTTATTGCTAATAGAAGCAAAGATAAGTCTCCAGTTATTTGATATTCATCTATACCAAAAACTACACCCGTGTCACAAGAAGCAGTCTCATGGTTGCAGCTACAAAGAGTAAGCATAATTAAAGGAATAATTTTGAAAATACGCACTAGTTATATCTCCCTTTCATATATTGTTGAAATATATATTTTTCATCATCGCATCGTTAAAACGGCTTTTGAATCTCAAATTATTTAGGAGATTCAAATTTAATATAAATTCGTATGCCTCTGGACTTGGAAAAGTCTTATTTGCGTTACCGTTACTACCGATGTAGCTAAAGTAAAAAAGTAAAGTCCAAGTTGTATAGGAATCTGTTCCAGATTTTAACTCAGCTTCATATTCATCAAATTTGCCCCCCTTAGTAGAACGAAAAAATTGGTTTACGTGAACTAATTCATGGACTTGGGTTCGAGGACCTGCCCCTGTCTTCAAATGCACTGCTGTGCTACCTGTCGATGCTGCTTCACCAGATTCTGTAAAGTTATTTTCGTAAAAACTATTTTCCAAAACAGCTCCGCCATCGACAACTTTTACACTAGGTGATGGATCACCCAAGATCGGATTCATCACTAAACTTGCTGAGTAGTCGAGACCTAAACCAGCATAGTCACGAATCGCCTCCAACGGCTTGTGAAAGAAAGCTTTCGGATTTGTTGCAAGTTCATAGGTAACACCCAAGATCGGAGAGGCAAGGAGTGTCAAAGCTCCAAACGCTCCTGCTCCAACGGGTTCCAACAGGTGGGAGGGCGTTACCGCCAACGCGGTCCAAGCCATCAAGTCCGGTCAAGTTATTGTGTCTCCAGAAGTGGAATTACTTTTCAGTCATAGCAATAACTTGACCACGACTCGATCTTTAAGGCGGGAAAAAGCTTTTTAAAATTGACAACTCAAGTTTACTTATCATCGCAACCGCTTTCGAAATTCAAATACAGAGCAAATAACAGCTCTGTTTCAATTTGCGCTCCATTCGCCATTTCATTTAAAATTAAGATTTTAGATAAATCTTGTCCTTTTTCACAGGAGTTTTTTTTCCCAGTTTCAAAAACTGCACATCCTTCCAATAATAACAGAGCAACAATTGTAATTAATTTTTTCATTTTTCCTCATGGAGTAATTATACTTAAGAGCAAATATCTACGAATTATTAAATTTCCTAATGGTCCAATTCCTGATCGAAACCCGTAAGGTCCACCAATAATTCCATTATTATCAATTAAAGTTGCGAAAATAAGGTAATCAAAAAATCTTCTATAACCAAAAGTCAATTCACCATAATCATTGTGTCGTTCTAAAGAGTTCTTGTTCCAACCTAAAGTTCCCAATCCGTCACGATTGAATTGCTTGATGTGCCCTTTCTCATGCAGGACCGTATCCATACTCGCACCCTCTGGAGTAAAAGCAAAAGGACCACTTGTAACACCAGAAGTTGTTTCACCCAAAAAAGGCTTTTCTACTTTAAACCATTGTGAGTTTTCAACCCATATCCCTCCATTCGAATAATGTAATTTAGGTTTCTCCTGGCCTGTCAGTCCCGCATAAGCATAACCAAGCGTAAAATCAAATAACACTCCAATAAATCCCAGGAGCGCACCTGGATTAGTAAGTATTCTCCAGCTTGAGGTCACAAATTTATCGGCCTTTTTCAAAGTAGGATCTCCTGTTGATCTTCTCCCTTTTCCCTCTGCAACGTGCATAAACTCGTTTAACGAACTCATGGGGTTTTTTAGGAAATTGTTAAACGAATGGATGGTATTTCCTACAATCGCATTGAACATATGAACCACACCGGGGAAATCCAAGCTATGCCCACTCGGATCACGCCATCTCACAGGATTTCCTTCCGTATACATGTAAAGGTCCATCGCCATTGGACGACTTGTGTCAAAGACGCTGTCCGCTTGCGTAAACCTTCCAATCAGAGGATCATAATATCTCGCTTTGTAGTAGTAAAGACCAGTCTCGCCGTCTTCTTCTTGTCCAGTATATTTGTAACGGAAGAGATCCGGTGCTGAGGAGTCGTTTCTCTGGATCTCTCCATACGGTTTGTAAGAGATATGAGAAGCTCCACCCATCTCTCCACCGGCGATTC
>NZ_QHCT01000018.1 GCF_003545885.1 Leptospira stimsonii | reverse complement strand
AATGTCATCGGCAAAAAGTTTGTCAACAGAACATGCTTTGTTGCTGGAACACCGGTTCACACGAAGGACGGACTCAAAAAGATTGAGGAGATTCAAGTTGGGGATATGGTTCTTTCTTGGGATGAGAAGGCTGGGAAAAATAGCTACAAGAAAGTAAAAGAGTTATTTGTCCACGACGTCGAATTGCTCTTTGATGTTGAAATCGGGGATGATACACTCCTTCAAACAACTTGGAATCACCCTTTCTGGGTAGTTGGTAAGAATACCTGGGTAGAAGTGAAGGATTTGAATGTGGGCGATATTGTTCTTCTGAGCAATGGATCGCAAACTCCGGTGACAGGACTTCGTTACTACGATGTTCCATCGACGAAGGTATACAACGTTGAAGTGGAAGACAACCATACCTACTATGTTGGTGAGGACGGCGTATTGGTTCACAATTATGATGTTGATGGAAAAGAATTTTCTTTAGCAAAATCAAGGTATAAAGAGGCAGGTAGCTATAGAAATGTAAGCTTACTCTCCAAGATTGGTCAATTTATTGGTAATGGATTTTCAGGAAAAGGTCTAGGCACAGATGCTTCGCTAATAGACGATGCTTTTGCGTCTTCGGATTCAGAAGGCTTACGTAAAATACATGATCTAGGTTATCAATTAACGCAAGATCAAGAAAAAGATTTTCTATTTGACCAATTTAAAGAGAGCGTAAGTAAAAATTCATTTGGTTCTGTGAGATCTAGGAAAGCACAGGTAAATCTCTACGGTAGCAGATTAGATATTGATTTTCAACGTACCTTCTCCGATCAAATAAGCGGTAGCACGAATGGTATCGAAACTACTGGGACTAAGAGTCCTGAAGAAGTAATTAATCAACAATCTCGTTCTGCAATGGGAGGCTTCCTATCTGCAGCGATTCAAAGTGACGTCTCATCTATTACGATTTCTGGGCTTGGTAGGCCGGAAGCCGGAAATTATCATCATGCTCGACCATATACTGCTGTTGATTATACTTTGGTTAAATTCAAAGACGGGACTCAAGTTAATTTTGGCTACCCTCAAGAACCAGAGATTCCGAATGGAAATGTGAAAAGATTCTTGATGAATCAGGCTGGCAATGCATCTGCAAAAGGATTGAATGGACAAATTTTAACGCGTTTCTATTTTGATACTTCCTTAAATAATGGTTTTCAACATAGAGTAAATAACAAGAGTATTTCACTAATGAATGAACACTTGAATCACGGCCATTTTGGTTATTCACTTTCACCGGAGGAGCGTGAGCATGATAAAACATATCGATATAAAGCAAAATGGTAAGACTTTTTTCATCGTATTATTTTTCTTAATCGTAGGATGCATTAATGCTCAATCGAACGATTTAGATAACTGCGGTAATCCAGAAGATGCAGTTTTTGTTGTGCCAACTGCAAAATTATATGAGGAAGCTAATATTGAAAGTGCCGTAGACAGGAAGTATGAAGAATCCGTACAGTTAGGAGCTCCATTCAGAATTTGCATACGAAAAAAAGTATCAAATAATTTGATTGATGGAGGAGGATGGGTATATGGAGAATTGTTTAACTATGATAGTAGTATGCCCATTGTTAAAAAGTGGACCCTAGAAAGTAATCTCGCTGTCTTTAATAAACCAATTAAGAAGTCGGAAAGTTTATTTTCTGGCCGTTGGAGAGGAAAAAAAATTGGTCAAAGTGGTAGTCACATAATTATTGATTCAAAAACTAAAGAAGTTAATCTTCTACTTTATAATACTAAGTGTTTTGTTGAACAGCAAAAGTTAATATGTGAAGGAGAATTAGCGGATACACCATACTTAATTGCAGGTAAGTATTCCTTCAATGGAGAAATAATTTTGGTTAAATATAACATCTTTAAAGGGTCTAATAAAATACTGGGAAAAAAGGATTATTTCGCCAATGGATCTACAGATAGATTTTATTACTGTGGAAAAAATGTGATCTGTGGAAATGGTTCCGTTGTTTATTTTAAAAATTAATTGAACAGGGTAATAAATTTCACCGATAGTTCTTATAAGCGAAATGAATAGGTACTAAGTTTTTGAACATTTAGCTATTCGAAGAAATGCTCTTTTTGGAGAACCTAAAATAGTGCGATAGAGTGTCCTTAAAGTTTCGCACAATTTTAATTTCGGATAAGACTCTGATTCTACTTTCGTCAAGCAAACAGGCGAGTTCGTATATTATAATATTACACAAAAAATAAAAAACCCGGCAAAGGTTTACCGGGCTTTCAAAAAAATTCTTTAAGACTTATTATCTTAGTTCAACTGAAATAATCCAGTTCCACCGTTTGAAGTTACTAGAATTGTATAAGGTCCAGCGACGTTAAATCTGATTTGCGCCGTTGTTGTAACCGTAGCAGTTCCAGAAATAAAAGTATAATCTACACCGGCAACTGCAACTGAACTTGCCGCCGTAATTGGACAGGTTCCTTTGTAGACTGTGAGTGAAAGAGATCCCGTATTCGCAGTAATTAGCCCGATGCTATTTGTTGGTGCAGAAGGGATTTGAATTGCTCCAATACCAATGGCGCCGGATGTTGTTAAGGCAATTGTAGATACACCTCCATTTTGAGTCGAAGATACAGATGCAACTGGAAGAGTCACTCCACCTGCTGTTACTGTACAAGTAGATCCACCACTCAGTGCAAGAAGAAGTGCAAGGTTAGTCGTATCGTCATTATTGTCGTCCTTTTTACACGCAGAAAGAAGACTGATCAGGACTAAGCAGACTCCGATTTGTTTAATTAATTTCATTCAGGAAATCTCCATATGATTTTTAAATATCACACTGGTTTGACAGGATCTGGTCAATTTTTTTTAATTTCAGAGCTTTGACTTTTTTGGCGATATTGAAAGATTAAATGGGTTCAAATTGAAGGAACAATAGAATATTTTGTCTGAAGTTGGTCATTGGATGGATAGAAGCAAAATTGACTTTTTGCCTAAATTTTTCCGGATTTCCAACAAGGAATACGGCTGGATTGGTAAAGAAAGTCTGTTTTCAAGAGGTTTCAATTTTAAATCACCTTCGGGTATTGGAGAAGCGTGTAACGTTTGCGGATACTTTTTCTTAAAAGATACCTGAAGGCACTGAATTCTTGAATGAACTTGGACTCTTTTGAAAAATCTATTCTCTTTTTTATTTTTTTGCATATCTTGTTCGAAAATTTTCTCAGAATTTGGGAGTCACTTAGATTCCTTTGATATCATTTAATACTGATTAGGTTAAATAGAACAGTGGGTTGGCTTGTTCTTCTCCCGCGAGGGATCGATGCGTGGTCAAGTTATTGATCGTTCGAAATGGTTTCCTTTCTCTAAAACACTTTCAATAACTTGACCGAAGCGGAGAGCCCGACCCGCCTCATTGGGGAGGTCGTGCTTTTACAATTCTTCAAAGCGGGACGCGGCCTAATTCCATCCCTAAAAGCAAGAATGGGTATCGAACATCGAGTTTTTGCAGAAAACCGGTAACACACGTTTCAACGATATGTTGAGCACGATGACGCAGAACTGGGATTCTTGGAGAAGCGAGTTTAACGAAAAACAAAAAAAAGCGGAACAGGCTCATATCGATAACCTCGCAAAAACTCTCAAAGCGAAAGCGGATTGGGAGAAGGATGCGCTTTCTAACTTAAAAACGCAAGGCAACGGCTTTGAAATCCGCGGCGCGTATGATCAGATTCAGGGTATATTAGACTCTATGACGGCTAGTATGCCGACAGAAGTTGGAGCAACGGTAAACGCGAATACGATTCTAAACCAAGTGTTGCAGAATCGTCCTGCCGAATTGGATGCGGCCCTTGTACAACGAGGTGCGTATGCGGACGTTCAGTTTTTTGTGGATCAACTTCAAAAGACGAAGATTGACGATTCAACGATCAAGAATTTCCAAGACTTACGAAAGGAAATGGATGAATCCTCGAAGAAAGTCGTAGTTCTTCAGACGTTAGACAGCTTGTGGAGCTTGCCTGATTCTTTTCAAGAAACGATCAATGGTGCGAATGAGGCACTGAAAAAGCAGATCGCCTCGCAGGTAGCGAATGACGAATTCATTCCGATGGGAGACATGTTTGTTCGAAATGTCACGGGTCCTACAGGCGAAACGCAAACCCAAGTTCTTCCTGGTTACAATGCCTTTTTGTATTCAAAGCCTGACCGTCTTCCAACTCTGCGAGACAGTAACAATCGGGCATGGGATTTGACTGATTACAACGCTTTAACAGCAAACGGCGGTCCGAGCACTGTCGAACTTCAATCGATGGTGAAGCTTGCGCGGGAACAGATGACTCAGGATTTCAAAAAGACCTATGATCCTGAAAACACGTTCAACCGAGAAACTGCGGCGATCGCATTTGATCCAACGGCACAAGCGAAAGTCTTTCAGTCCGCACAATCAGCACTTCAGAGACTTTTTACCGATCCTCAGACCGCGTTAGAATTCGCGGCCGCCGATGACGAAGGCAAAGCGGCGATGAAACAATCTGCTTTGGATTCCGGTTACTTGGTCGGTCCGACCGAAGGTGGCTCTTTTGGCGATCATCACTTTAGTCAATTCTTTGCAATCTTAAAGATGAAAGAAAAATACAATGAGATCAAAAGCAAGGGAGAAGCTCTTCAGAAAGATCCATTGTACAAAGGTTTCGAAGGCGTAGGTGGAGCTGGTGCCGCAAAATTCTACGTTCAGAACAAGAGCACGATCAATGCGATCGATTCCGTATTGTCTACGATTCCGATCGTAAACAGAATCAACCCGCTTGCACTCATGAAGAGTGTTGTAAACGGAGGGATTCTCGGATTCGTAACGAACATAGCGTCCGTAGTTACTGAAACGGTAAGTACAGTAGTTTCGGCAATTGCCACTGCGGGAACCGCAGTGACGATCGTGAGTATGGATTATTCGTATGACCAAGGTTTCGGTGCGAAGGTGGATGTCGGGGTTGGTATCGGTCCTGCGAGAATTTCGTATGCAACAATCGGTTATTCAGAGTTTGGCGGTTTTGAAGCCAGCCTCGGAGCTACAGGAAAGATCGGTCCTGTGGAGGTCGGAGCACGGGTTACCTACAGCGAGAAGAACGGCTTTGGCGCATCGGCCAGCGCCGGAGTCGGACCTTTTACCGCCGGTTTGAATTATTCGCAACAAGGCGGATTTTCGGCGGCAGTCGGTTACAAGAATTCAAATGGTGCAGTCGTTGGTCTTGGATGGTCCGAGAAGGGCGGTGTTAGCGCGAACATCGGTATGGCGACGAAAGGTGGTTACGAAGGCGGTGTGTCTTTTAACAAAGACGAGGGTTTCGGCGTGTATGCGGCTAAAAACGAATTTAACAAATCGGGTCAGCTCACCGGAAGCAAAGCGATCACGTTTAATGAAAGGGATGGTGTTGGAGTAAAGTTAACGAGCAAAGATCCGAGTGGAGCGAACAGTAGCCTTGGTATCGATCCTCATACATCGGTAGCAATTTCTCAACGCGGCGGTGTATCCGTTGACTATGAAAATGCAAACGGCTTTGGCGGTTCGGTGAACGTAGGTTGGGACGGTAAGTATTCGGGTTCGGTGACTCAGAAATATAACGCTGGTATGAATGCTCGAGGAGTCAGAAGCGTTAGCTTTGATTCGGACGGTAACTACAGCAGTTCGAACAAGACGAGTATGATCAACCGTGGTGGTTTAGCTGGTGGTCAAGACGACGTAGATTGGCAGAATGGCATTGCCCTTGGTCAAGGTTCTCTTATGGGAGCGATGGAGAGCGTGAGCGAGAATGTAGCCGCTAATTATGCTAAGTTGAATGAAGCACACAGACAATTTGCAGTTGGCCAGGGTGTGGATCTTTCTCCAGAACAATGGGACAAGTTGTCCGATTCTGCTCGAGAGGAAATCGTACAACGCCTGAAAACCGGAAATTCTCAACACTCATCGAGAGATACGTTAGGAGAGAGAGTCCTTGGTTCAGTTTCCGATTTCGTGGATCAACTAACCGGAACGTATGCGGATCATTCCGGCTGGATTGATGAAGGCGGGGAATACACGACGCGAACTTGCTTTGTAGCGGGAACATTGGTTCACACCAAAAATGGTTACAAAAAGATCGAAGAGATCGCCGTAGGAGACTACGTATTATCTTACAATCAGTCATCGGAGTCGTTAGAATACAATCGAGTTGTGAAAACTTTCGTAAGAGAAACGACTCGGATCTACAAAATCGAGTATGAGAATGGGAGAATCGTCGAAACGACTGAAACTCACCCGTTCTACATAGAGGGCAAAGATTGGGTGAGTGCTAAGAATCTCGTTGTCGGAGACGCCTCCGTTCTTTCGAACGAATCAACATTGAAGGTTTCTTCTATTTCGATTGACGATCGTTTTGAGACGGTTTACAATTTTGAAGTCGAGAATGCTCACACTTACTTCGTTACAGAAGATGCCGTTCTTGTTCACAACAAGTGTGTGATTAAAGAGCCGGACCCAGGTCGTCGTCAAAAGCTATTCGATATGATGCAAAGCCTAACTGACGATAAACTTCAAATGGACGCGAATGGTAATGTGACTGTTGCTAAGGAAGGTTCCGGCAAAAAAAATAAAGGAACTATACTTATGCGAGAGGTAATCGGTAATCTCAATACAACTGAAATTTACGGAGGTGAAAAACCTCCAGAGGGAATGGATATTTTAAATGGATCACAAATGATGCCCCAGTATGGACACGGAGATCGAAGTCTTTTTTCAAGAATTTTTGAGGGAAGTGAAGAAGACTTTATTGCACAAAAAGAAATTAAAAATTCAACGGGGACCGGTTTTAATTCCAAAATTTGGTTGGATATCGATCGTCCAAAAATAATAGCACAACAGAATAAAAAAACAGGTGCAATTGTAAATGATAAAGTGATGCCACTTGAATTTACACTGGGTCATGAATTAATTCACTCACTTCATACTATGGAAGGAACTCGCCGACCATCTTGGGAAAAAGTGTACGTAAACGATTATGATTTTCTTAGAAATGCTTACGATTTGCAATATATAAAAACTGAAGAAGCGCGCACAACAGGTTTGCAGGGCGGAAAGTGCTTACGGGGGGTTCGCGAAGCCTCTTGCATGAATGCCTCAGATGAAGAAAATTATAATATTATAAACAATTATTTTGGATCTAGTCAAAATGACTTAATGCGTGAATCCAAATATAATTATATTCGATATGGCTATTAGTAGAATTGTTATATTGTTCATTGTTTTTTTCTTTGGAGTTGCCCCTATGATATTTTCGGAGGATTGCATTCAAGATTATATTTTGACTGATTTATCGGGCCATAAGAAAAATAATACTTCCGTTGAGTTTGGCCTCGGGATACGAATTAAGAGCATAAGTGATGGTTCTGATATTTTTAGGCCAAACGATATAGTGGTAAAGGTGGATGATTGTGAATGGCAACTTAACTCTGAAAGAGGAAAATTTTATAGATTCGATACGACTGTAGATTATCTTGGATTCGTAAGCAATTCTAAAGTTAAATCGATCAAATTAATTAGAGGAGGGAAAATTATTGAATTCAAGAAGAATTTCTTTTCAGGTTATACGCAAAAAGAAATTGAAAATATAGAATTTACTTCAAAAGAAGATTACAAAAAAAATAGTAAATATAATAACAAAGTGTTCGTTGCAAAAGATAAATCTGAAAACATTTATTTATTAGTTACTGAATATACGAATACTATTTTTTTGCGTGAAAAAAAAGACAATTCATTTAGAATAATTCCTATTATAGAGCTGGCGAATTTTGACGGACTTTTAATAATAAAAATAAAAGGAAGAAGCATATTTAAGATAGTAAATAGTCAATTTGATTTGCTAATAAATAAAGACGATTATCTTAAATTAAAGGATGCTTATCCTTCGCATAATGGTAATGAATTATTCTTTGGATATGGTTTTTAGAGGATAACGTTATTAAAGCTTCGCACAAATGAGAACCTGAGAGAAGGTCTCCAGAGCAGTTTAGGATAACGTCCTAAAAAATTCGCACATTTAGTAATCAAAGAGAAGGCTCTCCTTGCCGATTGAGTTTGTAACGAGCAAATTCAAAAAAAAGGAGCACCCCCCAATGAGAGCAAAAGAAAAAAATCCCACTTGAAAGTAATCCAAGTGGATTAGATCAAGATAAATGAAAGATTTGAGCGAAGTTATAAGAGGTTCAGTAGATCAAACTTGGATCGAACTGAAAAAAGTATGTACTTTATGATTAATTGAGTATCGAAAAATAAAAAAAGGCTTGGGTTTTTTAGTCCAAGCCTTTCGCAATTATTTTAATATTCCTTACGGAGCAAATCCAAAAGAACCTTGCGCATTATTTGCTGTTGTCAGGAGGAGGGTGTAGTTTCCAGAAACTAAAAATTTAATGGATGCCGAACCTGCAACTGTTGTCAAACTTCCACTTTGAATGGAGTAGTCAGTATTTAGTACTGCCAAATTGGAAGCGGCATTAACTGGGCAACCACCTTTATAGACAGCAACACTATAATTACCACTGGTTGCAGTCAAGGTTCCGATATCTTGTGCTACTGCTCCAATTACTTGAACTGTGCCTAAGCCTATTCCAGTAGACGTTGTGAAGGTAATTGGGCTACCAGAAGTATTTCTCGTTGGTGTAACAGTTGCGATAGGAAGAGTCACTCCACCTGCTGTTACTGTACAAGTAGATCCACCACTCAGTGCAAGAAGAAGTGCAAGGTTAGTCGTATCGTCATTATTGTCGTCCTTTTTACACGCAGAAAGAAGACTGATCAGGACTAAGCAGACTCCGATTTGTTTAATTAATTTCATTCAGGAAATCTCCATATGATTTTTAAATATCACACTGGTTTGACAGGATCTGGTCAATTTTTTTTAATTTCAGAGCTTTGACTTTTTTGGCGATATTGAAAGATTAAATGGGTTCAAATTGAAGGAACAATAGAATATTTTGTCTGAAGTTGGTCATTGGATGGATAGAAGCAAAATTGACTTTTTGCCTAAATTTTTCGGGATTTCCTAACAAAGAATACGGCTGGATTGGTAAAGAAAGTCTGTTTTCAAGAGGTTTCAATTCTAAATCACCTTCGGGTATTGGAGAGGCGTGTAACGTTTGCGGATACTTTTTCTTAAAAGATACCTGAAGGCATCAGATTTCTTGAATGAACTTGATTTGAACTTTGACTCCTTTGAAAAATCTATTCTCTTCTTTATTTTTTGCATATCTTGTTCGAAAATTTTCTCAGAATTTGGGAGTCACTTAGATTCCTTTGATATCATTTAATACTGATTAGGTTTAATAGAACAGTGGGTTGGCTTTTTCTTCTCCCGCGAGGGATCGATGCGTGGTCAAGTTATTGATCGTTCGAAATGGTTTCCTTTCTCTAAAATTCTTTCAATAACTTGACCGAAGCGGAGAGCCCGACCCGCCTCATTGGGGAGGTCGTGCTTTTACAATTCTTCAAAGCGGGACGCGGCCGTAATACAGAATGAAGGCGGTGTGTCTTTTAACAAAGACGAGGGCTTCGGCGTGTATGCGGCTAAGAACGAATTTAACAAATCGGGTCAGCTCACCGGAAGCAAAGCGATCACGTTTAATGAAAGGGATGGTGTTGGAGTAAAGTTAACGAGCAAAGATCCGAGTGGAGCGAACAGTAGCCTTGGTATCGATCCTCATACATCGGTAGCAATTTCTCAACGCGGCGGTGTATCCGTTGACTATGAAAATGCAAACGGCTTTGGCGGTTCGGTGAACGTAGGTTGGGACGGTAAGTATTCGGGTTCGGTGACTCAGAAATATAACGCTGGTATGAATGCTCGAGGAGTCAGAAGCGTTAGCTTTGATTCGGACGGTAACTACAGCAGTTCGAACAAGACGAGTATGATCAACCGTGGTGGTTTAGCTGGTGGTCAAGACGACGTAGATTGGCAGAATGGCATTGCCCTTGGTCAAGGTTCTCTTATGGGAGCGATGGAAAGTGTGAGCGAGAATGTCGCCGCTAATTATGGCGAAATGGACGCAGCAAAGAAGTCAGCGTTAGTTGCGGCTTCGAAAAAGCCAGGAAGTAAAATTAGTCAGGCCGATTTGGAAATCTGGGACGATCTTTCTGAGGATGACAAAGAAGAAATTGTTCAAAAGAATCTGAGTGGTAATAAGAGCGGCCAACATGAAACTCGGACCGGAGTTTGGAATCGTCTTACGGGCGGTGTCAAAGATTTTATCGGTCAGTTGTCCGGCAATTACGCAGACAATTCGGGTGAGATGGTTCTTGACGATGAAACTAAACAAATGGTGTTCAAGAAACGCACTTGTTTTGTCGCCGGGACGTTGGTTCATACGAAGGATGGACTCAAAAAAATTGAGGAGATTCAAGTTGGGGACGAAGTGCTTTCTTGGAACGAAAAGACTGGGCAGAACAGTTACAAGAAAGTAACTGAGTTATTTGTTCATGATGTAGAACTTCTCTTTGACGTCGAAATTGGCGAGGATACCATACTTCAAACGACCTGGAATCACCCCTTTTGGGTTGTTGAAAAGAATGCTTGGGTAGAGGTGAAGGATTTGAAAGTTGGAGATACCGTTCGTTTAAGAGATGGGTCTCGGGAGTCAATTACTGGACTTCGTTATTATGATGTTCCTACAACTAAAGTTTACAATTTTGAGGTGGAAGAGAATCATACTTATTTCGTCGGTGAAGATGGCATTTTGGTTCATAATTATACTTTTCAGATTGGAATCGGAGGAGGAGTTGCAACCTTTTTAGGAGTTTCATATGAAAAGGGTATTGCAGTTAGTATTTCGAAGGAAAATGGAATTCAAGTTGGTACATATACAGTAAAACCTACTAACAACGGAACCGTTATTCCTGGAGGGCATTCGGATGCAGGAGCTTCAGGGAGTCTGAATTTTACTTTTTCAAAAAATAAATCTTTATCTGATTTAGAAGGAGATGCGGTAACGACAGGTATGACTGTTGATGCGGGACCGGCCACAGTACCTTTTCCATCCCCACAAATAGGAGGTTCTGCGACCATTCCTATTGGTTCAAGTGCTTATCCATCTTTCACGTTTACATTAGGGGGAAGTTATTCTATAAGCCCGATTGATCAATTTATTACACCTAACAATACTACAATAAATCGTACAAGTGGTACGATCAAGAATCAACAAGGAGTATGTGGTGCTAATATGAGTTGCACACAAAATAAAACTTCCTGCGGAGTTTCAATGAGTTGTAATCCAAAAATAAATCCAGGTAGTTTTTGAATAAGGTACATATGGCATTATTAGTTTTCCCACTAGGCATAGTTTTTTTCATTATCTTTTTGTATACATGGATACGAATAGGCATTTGGATCTATTGGGTTATTTATTTAAATGGAATAGAACCTAATAAATATCGAGAATTACGTACACAAAAAATAGAGATAATGGAATCAGAAAAAAAAATGAACAGAGCGTTCATTTACCTATGCTTATTTCTGATTATTTTTGCGATAAGTATACTTTTTATTATATAGTAAACTGTGCTTATTCGGAAACTTGTAGTAACAAATAGCATAACATTATTAGAATACAGCATTTCTGCAATATGAGTATGAAAAGATTGGGTGAGCGCTAAGAATCTCGTTGTCGGAGACGCCTCCGTTCTTTCGAACGAATCAACATTGAAGGTTTCTTCTATTTCGATTGACGATCGTTTTGAGACGGTTTACAATTTTGAAGTCGAGAATGCTCACACTTACTTCGTTACAGAAGATGCCGTTCTTGTTCACAACAAGTGTGTGATTAAAGAGCCGGACCTTGAAAGCCGAAAGAGAGTCTTTGATATGATGCAAAGTCTAACTGACGATGAACTTCAAATGGATGCAAATGGTATTGTAACGGTTAATAAAAGAAGTAAAGGTCAAAAAGGAATGGGGACTCAACTATTAAGAGATGTAATTGGTGCAAGTAAGACTACGGAAATTTATACAGGAAAAGGCACTGCACCTTGGAATCCCGATGCTGTAGGATCGGCTTCTTATCCGATTCTCCCTGATATAGAAGAATTTGAAAAAAGTTTAGTTGGTTTGAGCAAAGATGAGAAAGAAAAAAGACGAAAGGATTATGTAAATAATCATGAAAAGCGTCTTTCGCAGGGTGAAAAATACGATTCTAGAATATGGCTAAGCCAAACACCATCTCAATTAACTTTACAAGATCAAAGAACGGGAGAAATATATGCTGGCACTGTACCCATTCAGTTTACTCTAGGACATGAGCTAATTCATTCAAAAAATCAGATGAACGGAAAACGTCAACCTTCAAGTAAAACAGCATATGTAAATGCCTTTGATTTTCAAAAGAATATTCCGGTTTTAGAGTCTGTGGAGTTAGAGGAAGCATTAACTACAGGACTAAAAAATCCAAAAATTGAACCTAAAATGAGTCAGAGTGAAAAATGGTTGGCTGAAGAAAAAAATAAGCTCATAGAAAGGTATAAAGGTCCAAGTCAAAACGGGTTGATGACTGAAGCTGGTCTCAATTATCTACGATACGGCTACGATTCTCCCAATTTACCGAGGAAAAAGGAGTGTTGGATATTTTGTCCATAATTACTTTAGGTTTTAGATTATTTCTAATTTGCCTATTCTTGAGTTTGAAAGGAGATTTATTTTCTCAATCCTGTTATTGGGAAAAAATTAATATAGGTTTTGGTCATCCTATCCCCAGGAATGTAACAGAATTTATACCTGGACTTGGCTATCGCATTATCAAAGCTAATTTTAAACGCGATATATTTGAAGAAGAAGATATAGTGTTAATGGTTAATGATTGCTCTGCTTCGCGATTTATTACAAAGGATGGATATCATTTTGTTAATTCGACCGTTCGATATTTAGGCTTTAATGATAGTTACTTACCTTCTTCAGCTATTCTATTAAGGGAGAACGTTTGTTTTAAGTTTTATAAAGAAGCTGAAAATATTAAGAAAATAAATATTTCGTGCCCAATTGGAGAAGTTAAAAAGAATCTATTTGATCTGAAATCGATTTCCTCTAAAAGCTTTCTAACTAAAAAGGGTGACATTGTGTTACGCATTTTTGTAAACGATCGCAACAGTAGTGCTTTGGTTAAAGCTAAGAAGGATAAATTCTATGTGGCAATATACAATATCGATCTTGAAATAAAAGAAAACAATATAATAATAATAAAGAATGACAAGAAGCTTGCGGATTTAAATTTACTCCTGAACGAAGTCTTTATTAATAAGAGAATAATTTATTCATTAGACCGGGATATAGAGCGAATACCTGCAAGGTATTTTGCATTTTTATAACATCTTAAAAATGATTGTCAACTGTACAAAAGGTTCGTAAACGACTAAACTAAATATATGAAACTAGCGACCTCGGTTGACAGAAACGATAAAGTATTCAACCTGAGGAGTATGTATGGCGACGGATTCTCAA
>NZ_QHCT01000017.1 GCF_003545885.1 Leptospira stimsonii | reverse complement strand
CCCTTATGAAGTTCTGAAAAATAAATTGCATTTAAAAGAAAAAGTAAAGATAGTTGGACGAGGTCGCTAGTAGTACACAGGTTAGAATTGCTAGAAGCAGTTTTATTTCAATCCAATCGAGCTTCATCAAGTAAGATAAATTCCTTTGAGCTAAGGTTGCAAGATTTACACGTGATCTTAAAAAACCAAATATTCTCTTTTCGAATAATTCGTTTCTGAGTGATTATGCCGAACCAATGCTTTCAGTTCGGACAGGCTTTCACGTTGATTTTCGAGGTTAGAAGTTTCATAAATATAATTTTGTATTTTTTTTCCAGTAATTCGAAATTCTTTCAATAGAATTCCAGCATAGCCTAAATGATTTTTGCCAAGAATCATCATACAAATGTTTTAAGCTAATTTTTGAGCGATGAAAGCAATGGTCCCAAGCCGAAAGTTGCCGATGCGGATCTATCAACATTCTAAGATTTTTAGAAGTGCAGTTTCCTTCGGCGGATCGAGACCAATTTACGGTATTTCTCTCTTTCTCATTTTGCTCAGTTTCTCTATAAAAGGCATTTAGCTTAGCAGATAACGTCCTAAATCTTTCGCACATTTAAGAATCAAAGAGAAGGCTCTCTTCCGATTGAATTTGTAGTGAAGTAAATTCAAAAAAAAAGTAGAACCCCAAATGAGAACAAAAGAAGAAAAAGCGCACTTGAAAGTAATCCAAGTGGATGAGACAACTCGCGGAAAGAATTGAAAGAGGTTCAGTGGAAGAAACCTGAACGCTCTCTTAGATGAATGAGGAAGCAGATAAACTCTGCAAGGCCTCGAGGTATAACAGGAATCCCTTCAGACACAACCCTGGTTACGTTAGTAACGACTTCCAGCGGTCATTTTAGGTATAGACGATTCAATAAGTTGCATATCGCCATGAGTAAGAATAACTTTATATGCTCCTAAATTTTCTTCGAGACGATGAATTTTTCTTGTACCAGGAATTGCTGTAATATTCTCATTTTGACTCAATATCCAGGACAGAGCAATCTGTGCTTTCGTTACTCCTTTGGCTTTCGCTAATTGATCTATTACTTCAACAAATTTGATATTCTCTTTAATTGCATCCTCTGTAAATCGTGGGTTATTTAGTCTAAAGTCACCAGCCTCAAAATCAGCACGACTTTGAATTGCTCCCGTTAAAAAACCTCGACCTAATGGACTGTATGAAACAAAAGTAATTCCAAGTTCTTTACAAACTTCAAAGATTTCTTGTTCTGGTTCACGACTCCACAAAGAGTATTCCGATTGAATCGCGGTTACTGGATGAACTTTGTGGGCTCTGCGTATCGTTTCGGCATTTACCTCTGATAAACCAATGCACTTTACTTTTCCTTGTTTGACCAAATCAGACATTGCGCCAACTATAACTTCAATCTCAACATCCGGTGCTTGGCGATGCATATAATATAAATCAATAGATTCCACACCTAAATTTGAAAGACTTTGCTCGCAGGCTTTTTGAATATATTCAGGTTGTCCATTGAGTCCAAACCATTCTCCATTCGGACCTCTCATCACTGCAAATTTTGTCGCCAAAACAACTTTATCCCATTTGCCCTTAAATGCTTTCCCAAGGAGTTTTTCATTTGCTCCACTACCATACATATCTGCTGTATCAAAAAAATTAACGCCTAAATCAACTGCTCTGTGAAGAGTATTTATTGATTCTGTTTCATTAAATGGACCGTAAAACTCAGACATGCCCATGCAACCAAGACCAATTCGATTCACACTTAATGTGCTGTTTCCTAATATTGTTGAACTCTTCATTTTAATTACCTGTTAATTGCAGACGCAAAGTTTATCTTTTATAATTAAATTACTAGATTTAAACATTTCAACCAATAATTCCAGCCTATTTATGGGAGATTTTTCTAATATTAAGACCGCCTTTAATTGATTTTTTAAAAGTGCTTTAGGAGAAAAAAGTTTCAATATTCTTCACAGATATAAACTCCAATGCTATATAATATGTTTTTCAGGTGATTAAACCTTTGCGAACGGGAATCGTACCAGTTTTGAAGCGGACTTTTGGATTGAAAGTTTCTCCTCATTCTGTAGAAGCAAGGAGTCCCGCTATTTGGGATGTTAGGAAAAAATAGGGGTGGAACTTAAATTTAGAGCAAATTGAAAAAGTGTAAGATTTTAAAACGCGACCGAGTAAAAATCATGCCCTCTGCTTTCTCCGAATTCAGAAAGAAAATGAAATCCTGTCAAACAATAATCCTTGCTAAGAATTTGGAACGAAATTGAGGGTTATGAATAAGACATTGGCCAAAAATACTTCATAAACTCAATTTTTAGAAATGTGGCCTGAATTTTCTAACATAAATTGAATACTCTGTATACATCAAATTGTTAATATGCGAAATAAATTTAAATTATAAAGTTTTAATCCATAAAGAGAAAAAAGTAAATGAACGATTTTTATAGTATTTTTAGATTTGCGTTACCCGGAATTTCTTCTATCACTGAATTCATAATTCTTTTTTCCCTTTCCATGAATTGGAAAAGTGTATTGCAAATAACTCAGGATAAGAATTCAAATTTACCTTCTACATTAGAGATTGCTCTTTTTACTTTTTTTACAATCGGCATTGGCTTCATTTATAACTTAATCTATAGAACAATGCCGTGTATGAGAATTGATTATTCAGCATTCGCAAATAAATTGAAGAACGATAAACTAATTTCCATAGATTTTAAAGACTTTGCCACTGGACAGTCTGTATTAGACAAAATAACTAAAGAAAATGCCTGGGGAATTTTTAATACACTTTGGCATTCGCGTTCTGGAAATTCACCGCTTATTAAGGAAGCCACTGAAAGATCTGAAAAATTTGCTCATTTATTGCGTAACTCCGGAACGTCTTTAATAGGATTTGCAACTGCATTGATGGTTTATTATTTAGTAGTTCTTAATTTCTACGAATATTTTGATCGTTGTAGATTATTTCTTTTTTTTTATATTTCTGGTCTTTCCTTTGGGGAGCGCCCACATTAAGTTTTTCTGTAGGACATTACATGATTTCCGAAGATTTAATGAAGTAATATTATACGCCGATTTAAGTAAGACTTCCTCCAAAATATCGAAATCTAAAAAAATAAAAAACAAATAATAAATTTAACTATAGTATGATTGCAAAGACTTCAAATACCTCCGACATCTCTCTCCGTTTTGTCATACACGATCCCGCCCGGATTAATCACAGGAAAAAGCAAATTTGCTTCGTTACTTCGGTTGACACGAGGTTCGAGAAGCCTAATTCGCCCTGCGATAGACTAAAAAAAATAAATTATTAAAAAAAGGATTTAAATGAAGAAAAAAATAATCGTATCGCTTATATTTATAATGGCATCAGGTATATTTGCTGAATCTGATTCGAAAAGGAGGAATCTATTTAATGAAGCCACCTATTCAGAAGGAATCAAATATCCAAAAGCGAAACTTAATAGAATTGATGATAGCGTCATGGATAAGGACAATAATATAAATACGCAACCTGATGTGATCGGGTATTATACATACAACTATGGTACTCGAGAAGAGAAGCTTGCAAGTGTTTACGCTTTTGAAAATTCTCCAAAGCCGAAGCTATTTGGACAGACTACCAGTCTCCTTTTTGAATACGTTATAAAATCTACTGTTGGGATTGGGCTTAGCCTAAACGGTTCAAATTTTCAAGCTTCTCATCTTAGCTATTTAAAATTTGAATCATTACTTGATTTAAGTTATATTAAAAATGTAACACCTGGATTCACAGGTTTTTCGATTGATCAACTCAATACCTACGAAATTTTACTTCCATATCAGACTCATCATGAAAATGAGTTTTTAAAAATTAGGACTGCGAATATAAATTTATCTTATCATTTTTTGAAGGGATCAGATTTTGATCCGTATGTTAAAATAGCTTTTGGGTATGGAAAGGAAGGCGTTACCGACTCGAAAATATAGCAAAGTAGTCTTATGATTGGAACCAGGTATTTCCTAAGCAATGGGCTTTATTTACTTGCCGAGGCAGTAGGCAATAATTACGACGCTTATAGAGTGACTAACGGAACTTTAAAGAATATTTTAAACGAAAAAGACAGGCACGTTTGGTCTTTACAAGAATGTTCTGCTAAAGTGGGTGTAGGAATTAATTTTTAGCGATTTGCGTCTCAAGCTTACTTCGGTTTTTCGAATCTTTTTTTAAATGGGTAGTGGGAATCGCGACAGAATTACATAATATCGGAAGTGGAGTCGGAAAAGGTTCCAGGTTCCTGAACGAAATAGGAAACGGATATAAATTATTCGCGACTAATGGAGACCGCTCGAAACTTTACTCTAATATTTGTAAATTAAGGTATTTTATTATAATTTTACTTTAAAAGACTTTGCCTCCATTTATATAAAATAAATCTATCGAATAAAATATGGAAAATGAAAATAAGAACAAAACAGAAAGCTCACTGTGGGATCAGTTAAAATCCTCCGCGTCTGAACGATTCGGGAGTCCATTTTATTTCTCATTCATTACTGCCTTTATAGTTTATAACTGGGAATTGTTCTATATTCTCCTTTTCGAAAAGAACAAATTTTTGCAATTTAATACGTTTCTCTCAATATATTCAATTTGTTGGTTTGAGCCAATATTCTGGGCATTTGGATATTCAACGATTTACGTTATCCCCAATGTATTCTTCGATTATATTGCGCATATCTACAAGACCATCGGGGAAAATAAAAAAAACTTATATTCTTATAAGAATCTTTACATGGATAAAATAACTGAATTTAAAATTGAAAATAAATTTAGAGATACAATTCAAATTAAAACGAATGAAATAGATGAAAAAACGGAAAGGATTAGAGAGAATGACAAAAATAATGAAAGCAAGTTACTAAAGCTCTTCGCCGATAGTGTAGGTTATAAGCGAGAGAATTTGGTAATTAAAAAAAAGCATCCTAAGGATCCGCAGAAAGATTATATAGGTCATGTCGTGGTTTCAGAATATTCTTCTTCTTTTGCTTTCTTATTTAATTCTCCGGATGCCCCGCTTGTTACTAGCCTGAAATCGATGCTAACGAACGTTATTGAAAAACCTCGGGAACAAATTGGGATTTGTGTAGGAGTGTTGGAAGAGTATATAATTTTCTTAACTTCTGGCTATGTTAAATTAGTGATTGATCAACTTCAGATTGTTAATAAGAAAGAAATTCCTAATGTAGAAAAGGAGACTGGAAAACTTAGTGGTTTGATAGCAAACAATATTTTTGCAGGCTGATTCGATTGTGAATTCTCAAACTTTACCAGGAAGTAATCTTTATATGTATGTTGATGGAAATCCATTGCAGTATAATGATCCAACTGGTAACAATGCTTGGATTCACATGCTTAACCGAATCATCGGGCATATGATCGGTAAACATTTTGGGGATAAAAATATTTCGAAACGATTGAGCTCAGGTGGAATAACTAAAGGGTTAAGTAAGGCAACTTTCATTTCTCATGATCGATGGAGGGTTTTTGAAAATAGTCGTGTCTATCATCAATTTGGACTGTCAAAATCTAAAGAGTGGTTTAATAAACAAGTTACGACTAAAGATATGAAGCTCTTTAAAAACTGGAATCGATCTTGTTCTGGGAAAGGTGACGGAGGTAGTCCAAGTCCAAATTGTTTATACGATTCTTATAAATATTATACACATGTTGGGAAGCAAAATCCGGAAGAAACTAAGGTCTATCTTGCTTTTATTACTATTGCAATTGGAGAACCAATTCTCGATCGTTTATTGGCGCTAATTGTATACTATGAAGGCAAAAAATAAAAGTATGCTGAATTTTATCCTAGTTGGCGTTACTTTTATATTAGGATGGTCTACTTCGAATTTATCCGAATCTGTAGCTATCAAGAAATTAAAAGTTACTCTACCTACAGAAGCAAACAAATTTGAAAAGAATAAAGTAGAATTACGGGATACAGACGGGACGATTATCTTTCGAGAACGCTTTTTTGGAAGTTCATTTACTATACCTTTCTATTCTGAGTTTCGCGGAAAAGTTATGGTCATTGAAAATGAAGAAAGGAATTTTTTCCATTGTAGAACTATTTTTAGATACCAAGTTGTTATTCCAGACAATGATTTGGATGAAATAATCTTGAATCATAAATTGAAAATATCAAATAAAGATAGTTATATCAAATTATTTAGAGATAATAAAATACTGAGTATAATTGAAACAATCGCTGGAGCTATTTTATTCCCGATAACCATTACTTTTGGGGACTGGCCTTATTGCATAAGAGAAATGGAAATCTCTCCTCCTCCTTTATTGTAATTTCGATCAAAGTCGAAAAGCAATTAATGCTATTAAATCGAATTTGATCGATATGTCGGAATATTGATTGTCTATAAAGTGTTTGTTGGAGTAAAATTCCAATGCAAGAGTGGAAATCAAAGTAGCCCTTTCGGAGGGTGTAACTTGGCAGTATCAAGCCCGGACATCGTTTTAATGGTTCAAGTTGAAAAATACAAACTCGGCATTGCTTTTGATGGATCCGGGGGACATGGAACTCCGGATGAAGATGATGAAATTACTAGCGGGGAAAAATAAGTAGATTTTAGGTCTTGACCAAAAAATGAAAATAATTCTTAGAAGTTCGCTCTCTTTTCTAATTCTGTTTATGATCTCATGCAATGACGGAAGATTTGTTTCTCCAGGAATTAGATCTAATATATATTTAAAGGAGAACTTACGCTCAAGTAGTCCGATAGATAATAAAATCTTTGTAAAAGCAGTTAGGCTTAATCCAGATAATTTTGAATCTATCAAAGAAGATGCTAACAATTATACAGATACAAAGGTAACTAAGGAAGAAGTCGAAAAGTTATTCAATTTGGATTTGAAATCTAGGATTGGATTTTTATTGATAATAGGTAGCCGAAGACGGGATTCAAAATCTGAATTGGTAAATTTAAGTGTTGAACCAAAATTGAGTGATTGTCTTCCGGCAGAAAAGATCGTTTTCCCATATACGTTTATTGTATTTGATCGTTTAGACTTAGGCATATTGAGACCTCACATCTTTGCTTATCCGAAGTATCCGAGTGAATCCTATAGCTGGCAATATGAACCTACTGCATCCAACGTTGATATTTGGACAAAAGAAACGTTAAGAGTGCTAATATTTTTTCCAGAGAGTTGTTTTTCCCAAAAGAACATTCCGTTAATCGTTGAGATTAGCGATCAAGAAAAGAATAAGAATTCGTATTCTTTTAACATAATTAGATGAATTTAATACCGATGAATAAATTCTGGATTTACAAGATCGTAAAAATAGAAAAAATTTTGCATTCTTAACTTCTCTAAAAATTTATTATAAAAAGGAGAATAGCAATAAGAGAAATATTTGTCGCAACTTTATAATGATTCAAATTATAAAGAAGATAATTTTTAATAATTTTGTGGCGATTACGATAAGCGCAATATGAGCGATATTCGTTTATTCAATAATGCTAAAATGTATGGTAATAAATAAATACTTTCAACAATACTTCGGAAGCTGGCATAATAATTATAAGCCTTGTTGGTAACGTGAGATATATTTTATTGTATTCTTTGTTTGCACTAGTATTTAGTCAAATTTTGTCTTCAAAAGAAAAAGTCAAAAAAAAGCTTCCACCTTTGACAATGAACGTTGAATCAGATCAATCGAGTTATTATGAACAATTGAAGAGATGCTCTCTGAATTTCGATAATTGTAAATCGAAGTGCTATAGGGAGTATCCCTACTCCTTCTTTGAAGGTTCAAGTAGAGAAGACTGTTTGGATAAATGTATAGATGGAATCCGTCACCTGAATTCTTGCTATTTATATTTTAAAGCTTCAAGAGATCATGATTTTCGAGCTTATACTACTAAATGATCTTAAATGGGTGATCAATAAGGAGACAGTGAAATATAGAAAAGAGTCAATTATGGAAGGAAAGATTCGGTATTCTAAAGGATCCCTTGGAAAGAGCTTTAGGATTCTTAATGATTCCATCCGAATGAAAAGGGTCGAGCGAACAGGAGTTTTATTTTAAGCCTTTTCCAGAGTTTAGGCTTGTGTAGGTGTCGAAAGAGCCAAGTGAACGATTCAAGGAAAAATGGGTAAATAAAAATCATCCATGCGGACTTGGAGTCATGGAAATTAAATTATTTTATCATAATACTCTTCTAAGAAAATTTGATGCTATGAATCTTGAATTCAGATCATTTTTCCCTGTTCCCAAATACTCGAAAGAAAAAAAGAAACAAAATGCGTTCATAATTAAACGCTCGTTAGACTCTTATGTATGTGCGATTGTATCAAATACAGAGAGTCTTTACGATATTGAAGAAGAAAGCCAGAGGAAGGATGAAGAGATTATAAATGATTATTTGGATAGTCTGGAATTAAATTTTAATATTTATTCGCTAGATATTTCATTAGAAGAAGGAACGTAAGTAACTTTACGTTTGTTCAGATATGGCATAATTTATTTAATTGCTAATTAAGTTTCGTAGATTCCTGCTGACAATTTTCAAAATAAAAGGATTTAATGAAAACCACATTCAAATACTTCATCACCGGGTGCTTTCTATTTAGCAGTTTCTTGTTTGCCGAAGAAGAGCAAATAAAGCCTGAAATTCAAAAGCCAAAATTTGAACCAAAATATGAATTAATTATTCGAAGACAGTCGTCTGTGATCGAAACACTCGAATCAAAATGGTTTGAAGAAAAATATCCCTTTTTCATAGATAATCGAAATAAGCGTACTACAAATATTTATTTCGGATTTAAGTTTTTCTTACCCAAAATAAATTCTTACCTAGAAACAAATTTCTTTGAACTGAAGAAATCAAATTTAAGTAAAACCACAATATACTGTTCGAACGACGACTGTTATGTAAAAGATTATAGCATTGGAAGTTATTATAGATTCGATACAGAGCTTAACTTGATTTGGAATGTTTTCAGCGATAAGGTTGGAATTGGTGGTGGTTTACGATATATAAATTCAAATTTAAGTTTGAATCAAGGGGATTCCTTTTTTTTGTATTTAGGATCTCATTCCTACGGACCGCAGATTTCTTTGCGATTTAGAACACCCGCATTTTATAATCTTTATCTTTCAGGTAAATTTAACTACTTTTATTTATTCGGAGACTTGGTGATCCGAAATGGATATCAGGATTCCCGTAACTCTTTGGGGTACAATAATTTCGATGAAGCAACAAGATCGACTTATATCGGAAAAGAATTAGAAGTAGCCTTAAATTATTCCATTTCAGATCAAATCGTAATTTCGTGGGGGGCGGGTGTATTAGGTGCGGTGGCCAGACCTAGGTCGAAAGATGTTCATTCATTAGATTCTTCATATGATTTATCTAGAAACTTGGGGCTCAGGGTATTCGGCGGACTTGAGTACGTAGATTATATTTATAACGCTTTTATCCAGATAAGTTTTAAAATGTAAATGTTTAGCTCATAATTGAGTACGATGTGTAAAGGATGAATGGGTACTCTCATTAGAGGATCCGGGGAATCGCGACAGAATTACATATTATCGGAAGTCGCCTGTTGATTCCATCACGAATAGAGCTTTCTTTTCCAAAGTTACTTTTTGAAGTGGATAATTGAATATGGAGTATATTGATTATATTAGAAATCACGATGAATATATTCTCGGACATGAATTAGTAGATGAACACCTGAATTTAAAAATAGAAATTGCACGAATACGAAAGAATCCATTTAAGGATTTAATTGATAAAATAGAACCTGATAAATGGCGCTTTATAAAGACCGAAGGGGTTAGGTTACTTCAAGCTTATGATTGGTAATTAATGGGTCTTGAACGGGCTCTCACTTAGATTTCTTATGCGCGAAGAAATAGGAAAAAGCTTACGTTGTAATGATTCCAAAAGATAAAAAGCAGGACGGCCTTCTGAAGAGTGTTAAGGCTATTCAATTTTCAGCAAGGCGACTACAAAAATATATTGAGGATTACATCGCCTGGCTGATCGATTATCCCAAGACATATAAATAGATTTATCGAAAGTAAAGCTTAAAATTCAGTTTCTTGATAAATAATTTTCAAGAAGGTGTTCGATGGCTTGTACCAGATCCTTTAATTCTAAATCCTCGCTTCCTGAAACATCTTGAATATTGTAAAAAAGTTTACTGTAAAGTCCCTCTCTCGTCCCTTTGTCTTTATTTACTGTATAACCAAGATAAGTAATCCAAAGGTTCCAATGATACGATTGTAATTTTTTTAAATATTCATTCATATGATTTCCATAAACTACTATAGCTTCTAAGAAATCTAATTCCAATTTAGAAAATTGGTCAGATACGGCTTGCCACCGATTGTTTAATATGGAATCTTCTTGCTGGCTTGCGCGATCTGAACCATAACCTATTTCAGCGAATTGAATTGGAGTTCTAAGCTGTCTAATATCGGCCCGATAGGAATATATATTCATCAAAATTCTTTTCGATAACATATATTTATCTTTTCCGGCCAGCTCTTTCTTCCATGTATTTAAAGCAGACCTGGCTGTCCAATAAGTCAAATATGCCAATCCGCCCGTGAAAGCATCCTTCATGAGATTATATAAACCGTAGCCTTCAATGAAATCGAAAATCTCGCACATTCTAATTTACCTCAATTTAAATAAACGTTCTTGCTCAAGCTTAGGATTTCAATATCTATTTTTGAAATTGCCATTTACATTAACTACGGAAATAATTGAAAAGCTCGGCATTGTGTGAAGACTCTTAGTTCCTTTTCTCGATCATGCTGAATCTGGCGAAGTTCAAAACTATTTTGCAAGTTTAGTCAACAGGAATCTAATTGTTCAAAGAAACGACCAAGCCTCGCAGAAACGTCAGCAGATATCCCACGTTTGCCAGAAATAATATCGTATAAGTTAGAGTTCGGGATTCCAGTAATTTTCGATGGTTAATACGCAGTAATTTCTAACTCTATAAGAAGGTCCGAAAGGTATTCTCCTGGATGTATGTTAAGAAAACTTTTACTCATTTCGCCACCCCTTAATGATAATCGACAATTTCTACCTTTTCTGCGTTTCCGCCATTCTAAGAAAATACAATTCTAAATTGCAAATCAATGGAAATCGAATATTGACCTTCCTTATCTCCTGAAAGTTCATGTCGCCGATTGCTTGGCGGAATCAAAAGTATAATTAATTCAAAGAAAAATTAAGAATAAAATTGTTCTAAATCATCTTTATTGAAATTTAGTATAATTATTCTTGAATTGAACTTAAATTTTACAATTAGCTTGCTAATTAATAGAGACGAGAGCGAATAAATGGCATTAAGTTGGAATGAAATAAAAGATAGGGCAGTAAGGTTCTCAAAAGAATGGGAAGGAACCACAAGCGAGGAAGCGGATGCAAAGTCCTTTCTTGATGCTTTTTTCGATGTATTTGGAATTAGCCGGAAGCGCGTGGGATTTTTTGAACATAAAGTAAAAAAGCTTAATGAATCCGATGGTTACATCGATCTTCTTTGGAAAGGAATGATTCTTGTTGAAATGAAGAGCTTAGGGAAAGATTTAGATAAAGCCTTTTCTCAAGCAATCGAATACGTTCAAGGGCTAAAAGAGTCTGAAGTTCCAAAATACATTTTAGTTTGTGATTTTGTGACTTTTCGACTATACGATTCCGAAGAACAGACGACCGTCGAATTTAAACTTAAAGAATTCGTTAAAAATGTTCAACATTTTAGTTTTATTGCAGGGTATCAAAAACGAACTTATAAAGAACAAGATCCTGTAAATATAAAAGCGGCCGATTTAATGGGGAATTTACATGATCAATTGAAAGATGTTGGGTATATAGGACATCCTCTGGAAGTTTTTCTTGTTCGTTTGCTATTTTGTCTATTTGCCGAAGATACAACTATATTTAATAAACTTCAATTTCAAGATTATATTGAACAACGAAGCGGTGAAGATGGAAGTGATCTAGCAAGCAGATTGCAAGAGTTGTTTCAAGTATTAAATACACCAAAAGACAAACGACTTAGAAATCTTGATGAACAAATTGCAGATTTTCCGTATGTAAATGGAAAGTTATTTGAGGAAACGCTCCCTATTGCCAGCTTCGACAAGAAAATGCGTCAAGCCCTTTTGGATTGCTGTTATCTTGATTGGAGCAAAATATCGCCTGCAATTTTTGGATCTATGTTTCAAAGTGTGATGAATCCTGATGAACGCCGTAACTTAGGAGCTCATTATACAAGTGAAAAGAATATTCTTAAATTAATTAAGCCATTATTTTTAGATGATTTAGTCGCTGAATTTGAGATTTGCAAAGGAAGCAAATCTAAGTTGATTGAGTTACATAAGAAAATTACTGAATTGAAGTTTCTTGATCCTGCTTGCGGGTGCGGTAACTTTCTGGTAATTACCTATCGCGAACTTCGACTCCTTGAAATTAAAATTCTTAAACAATTGCATAAGTCTGGTCAAGGCATTCTTGATGTATCGGCAATACTTTCGATCGACGTGGACATGATGTATGGAATTGAATATGAAGAATTCCCAGCACGTATTGCGGAAGTAGCTATGTGGCTCATCGATCATCAGATGAATATGCTTGCAAGTGACGAATTTGGGCAATATTTTGTTCGATTGCCTTTAAGAAAGTCGGCAAATATATTTCATGGCGATGCGTTATTAATCGATTGGAACAAAGTCATTTCGCAAGAAAAACTATCATTTATAATGGGTAACCCACCGTTTATAGGAAGTAAACGATTGTCCGAAGAACAAAAGTCAAGCGCAGAATTCGCTTTTGGTAGCTTAAAGAGCCAAGGTTCAATTGATTTTGTTGGAGCCTGGTATGTAAAGGCAACGAAATATATAAAATCATCTAAAAATAAAGAAATACGATGTGCTTTTGTTTCGACAAATAGTATCACTCAAGGCGAACAAGTTGTACTGCTTTGGAAGTGGTTATTACATGAAGGAATAATAATTAATTTCGCTCATCGTACTTTTAAATGGAAAAATGAAGCGAAAGGTGTGGCGGCTGTGCATTGCGTAATTATTGGCTTTGGTCTTAAAAAACAAAAGAATCCAATTATTTATGAATACGACGATGTAAACGGTGAGCCACATGCAATTTCGGCAACTAATATAAATCCATATCTAATAGATTCAACAGATATAATTGCGGAAGGCAGATCAAAACCCATTTCCAATGTGAAGAAAATTGTAAATGGAAGTATTCCTGCCGATGGGGGTAACTTAATTTTATCTTCACAGGAGAGGAAAGAGTTAATACAAAATGAACCTGATGCGAAAAGATACATAAGAAAATATTTAGGCGCAGAAGATTTTCTTAACAATATTGAACGTTACTGTTTATGGTTAATTGATTGTGATCCAGATCAACTTCGAAAAATGCCATTAATTCTAAAACGAGTCGAGTTGGTTAGAACAATGCGTCTTGAAAGCGAAAAAGCCGCAACACGAGCAAAAGCAGCGACCCCCATGCTTTTTACGGAGAATCGTCAACCAACGCAGGGTAATTATTTAGCAATTCCACGAACATCTTCTGAAAATAGAAGAGTGCTACCAATTGGTTTTTTACCACATACTATAATCGCCGCCAACGATTTACAAATAATTCCCAAAGCAAGTTTATACGATTTCGGAATCCTATCTAGTAAGATGCATATGGTTTGGACTCGGACTACAGCGGGAAGATTAAAAAGTGATATTCGCTATTCAGTTAAATATACTTATAACACTTTTGTTTGGCCTGATAATCCAAATGAAAAACGAATCAAAGCAATTGAAGAAATTTCTCAACAAATAATTGATATACGAGGAGAATTTCATAACTCATCTCTGGCTGATTTATATGGACCACTTTCTATGCCTCAAAAGTTAGTGAAAGCCCATAGAGATCTCGACAAGGCAGTCGACCTCGCTTATAGATCGAACGCTTTTCTAAATGATATCAAGAGGTTGGAATTTTTATTTGAACTTTATGCAAGTCAAACTTCAGGACTTTTTAAAGAGGAAAGAAAGATAAGGAACCAAAAATAGATTTCTACACATAATTGAAATTGTCTTAAATGCATAAATATAAGACATTTAATATTACATGAATGGCTAATCTCAAATGAGACATAATTCTAAAGTGACAGAATTACCATTATCGGAAGTAACCTATTACTATGAATAGGATTAGGAAGGTGGAATGAAAGTTTCCCCCTTCCTAAATTCTTATTAAATTGAAGCTAAGAATCGCGCTCCGCACGAAGAACAAAGTCTTCTTCCGAAACTCAAATATGCTTCAGCAAAAGCCTTTTTTCCTTTCTCAAATTCTCCAGGAAGTAAAGTCACTCTTTTACCAAAGTAAATCCGTTCACAAACTGAGCAAAAATCAGACGGATGATATTTGCCGTAAGCGTCTTTGGTCACTCGAACGAAATGAATTTCTTTATTTGCTGGATTTTGATATAATCCAAATTCTTGTGAAAAATCATCACGAAGGGTTTGGATTATCCCTGTGTTATTAAATGCCATAACTGGCCTCCTAAATTTTATCGAGGAGTGCCACAGTTAGAATCTTCGATTGACAGATTTGTTATTTCTGCCTATTATTTAATTGTTCAACTTTTAATAAACAAAATTGGCTCCAGATCCTAACTGTGGCACAAGCACTCTTAAAAAGCGGAACTGTCTTCGCCGGACGGATCCGCTTTCTGTTTTTTAGTGTAGTTTTAAACCGGAAAACAATCCATGAAAAAAATGCCGAGTTAGGAAAAACCGCAAGGATGAAAAAAGAGCTCGATATTTATTATAGAGAAAACAGTCAAGCACGCAATGATCATAATTTGAAATATTTTTATTAATGAATATGAAGAAGAATAAATCATTAATACCTTATTAGTAAAAACTAATCCTACCCCTTGTATTGAGCATACTTGAGCAAGCGTGATAGCCGATACTAAATGCGAGATTTACATCTGAAGAGTTTTCACATGGACTTAATAGTATTTCACTTACGCATGAATCCAAATTATCCGTAGAAACATAGCTATCCTGATTCTTGCAGCTTTGAAGATTTTTACTGTTATCTGTTTCAAAGGGAGGCTTGTAACCATAGCAGAGATTATCCCCGACGCTCAAGAATACTCTCGTCAAAATTCCTTTTTGGCTCATTTCCCCGCAAATAGTAACTTTGAGTACAGCAGTTGCGAATATTTTTTCTTCGGCTTCCTGTCTCGAAACTTGAGAAGGGTCATTTCGGTCTTTTACTGAGTAAAAAGGGTCTAAAATGCAATTTGTGTAAAAACTAATTGATAGGATCGATAGCATAACGATTTTCATGGAGGCTCCTATGGATGAATAATTTAAAAATTAGACCTCAAAAATTCAAAGTCGATCCATCAATCCAGCACGATTACCTTCCGATAAAATCTGTAGTTTAACAACGAATATTTAATTAGCTTCAAGTAGCAAGTAACGAGGAGCGTGCTTGATTTTCTCTGTGAAATTAATAATCGTTACTAATAGATTTCCGTAATTTGAGAGAGGCCTTATTAAAAGCACTATACTTTGCAATGGTATTGAACTTTAGCTAAACCCTCTTTAAAAAGTGATAGTATACGCTCGTGTTTTTCTATTTAATGCCCAAATGCAAGCTGGTAATAAGGGCATATCCTTTTCTTACATTCCACACCCTGCAAAAAGCGGAACCCATCCCTTCCTCCGGAACGTCTTGGGTCCCAGCTTCT
>NZ_QHCT01000016.1 GCF_003545885.1 Leptospira stimsonii | reverse complement strand
CAGGATGAAAGTTATAGAGAGTAAAAGCAATACTTTCAGAATTTTTAATTTAACATGGCTAAACTCCCGGACCAAACATACCTCCCGACGGAGGACTTATCGCTCCGGTTAATTCCATTAATTCAATTGTAGCGATAAGAGCAATTGCACCAAGAATTGCAAACACAGGACCCAATATTTCGAAGACGGCTTTCACTGAAATAGGGTACCCAATGTATCCAACTTTTTCTACAAAGCCAATTTATAGCTAGTAAGTTTGCCAAAAAATGCCTAGGTTTCAAGAATACTTTCCAACCGTCATAGCTTCTTGAACGTTAGTCTGATTTTGGTAACTCGTTTAAAAATAAAATATAAGTATATTACTTCTCTTTTTCCTTAAGTCCCGAATCAAATAAAAATAATTCTACCGATTGCTTAAAGGGAGCCGCAGGCATTCCACGGAGTAAATTTATCCACGATAGAGGAAGTAAGAGAATATGCGTTATCGCAAAAATGCTTGGTCGATAAGGATATGAGAAAACCTGATTTTTAGTATCGATTACTTCAAATCGAATTTCACTTGTAGATGTCCCCCAAAATGGAATTACACCTAGTGTCAGTCCAGAAAAAAAAAACCAAATTTCGCAACCATTCAGATTGTCTGCATTTTGTTTTATCGAGCAATCCGCATAAGAATTAATATTCAATGAAATAAGAATTTTTACTATTGTTTTCAATTCAATTTGGCAGTGATTTACTCGCGAATTCTCAACTAAATATTTTTGTATCTCAGTCTTTATTTCATTTAGAAAATCAACATGCGCCTTACCACCGAATTTTTTCAAATTCTCCTCAAGGGTTCGTCCATTCATTGTTTGTGATCCAAACTCGTAGCAAATATCATTCTGATCGAAATTTGGTGTCACTCTTTCAATTTGCACCGGGCGAGTCGGAACATTTGGAAATTGAAGACATCCAAAGAGAGCAAAGTTGACTAAAAGTAAAAAACTTCTCCTTTTCATCTATCTAATCAGTGATATATGGTCTACCATCGTCAACCTCTTCACCCGTTATTCCTTCAATAATGAGCTTAGCGGCAGTAAAAACTAAACTGGCGTTTACTGCTCCTTCTGCTACCAAAGCAACTGCAGCAACGATTATTTCAGTGAAAAAGATCACTCCAATAACAATCAGAATGCAATTTTGAATGAAACGAATATTATAAAGAAGGATAGTCTCTGAATTATCAAAATCAATATTATTTTTGACTTAACCCGGAGTCAGCAAGGAAAAGTTCAATAGTTTGTTCAAAGGTATCTTCAGGTACAGATCGAATTAGATTAACCCATGTAACTGGTAAAAGTAAAATCGAAAACACAATGTAAACACTTGGTTTATAAATGTATTGAGCTTTTTCCAAATTTGATTCGTAAATTCTAAAGGAAATTTCACTCGTTGTAGAACCCCAGAATGGAATGATGCCGAGAGTTGATCCTGCTAAAAAATTCCAAATCTGGCATCCCTTAAACTCTTCCGGACTTTGTCTTCTAACACAGTCGGGATCCGTATTCCAATTAAAAGAAATTTTGATTTTTGATCTGGATAAACTTCCAATTTCGCACTTTTTTATGCCAACCTTTTCAATGAGTCCCCCTTCAATGCTTTGACGATAGGAATAATATCTCTTTTCTATTGCAAATTGGTAACGATCAACATTGTGCTCAATTTGTTTTCCATTTATTTGTTCTGAATTAAATTCAAAACAATATTTTTCTTGAGAAAAATTTAAAATTTGCTGTTGTTTTCCACTTTCTTGCTTGAGCGTTTGTTTAAATTGCAAACACCCGAGTAAGAAAGGAAAAAGTAATATAGAGAATACACTGATTGCATATTTATTATGGTTAATTCGTATTATACGGTCGCCCATCTTCAGCTTCCTCACCAGTAATTCCTTCTATAATTAATTTTGCCGCAGTGAAAATCAATGAGGCAATGATAGAACCAACAATGCCTTCACCAATTAAAGTAATAGCAAATGCAATGACTTCAGGAAGAAATATAATAGCTGCAACAATCAGAATGCCGGCTACTATTTTTCCCCAGTCCCAGGCTAATATATCCTGCCAAGCATGACCGAGGAATTTTCCGCCAATACTATGATCTAAACTCCACATTCTCGTTCCATGATTTCGAGAATATTTCCCGCCCGTCATAATTTCGCGAACGGCACCGTCTATACCACTTGCAATTCTTCGAAATTGATGGTCGTATCCCCTTAATCGATTTCTCCAATAATGATCATTGTATCTCATACCTTGTCTAAATCCATGATCAATATCATGAAGTCGTCGCCTTACAACGGAATCCGCTTGTCTTCCAATAAATCTTGCAAAATGGTCCGCTGCACGACCAATATTTTTCGCAGTAATCGACCAGCGTTTTAAATTTTCTCGGGTCCCATTAGAAATATTGGACATGATTTGTCGCCCAATTCCGCTCACAGATTTCCCTATCGCAGCCAACGTTCCATTAGCAGCGTGTCCGATCGCTCGTAACCAACTATTAAATGCAGCAATGATTCCAATTTGTCCACTTGGATCTCGATAGCTCATCGGATTTCCATCTACATACATGTATAGATTACTTCCTGAAAGAACTTCTCCATTAACAACCGAGTCTGCCTGTAAAAATCTCGCCATCTCAGGATCATAATATCTGGATTTGTAATACAATAATCCAGTTTCTTTATCCTCTTCCTGACCTGAATATTTGTTTCTAAAAACATCAGGACCGTAAGAGTCCGTTCTTAATATTCCACCATACGGTTTGTAAGATACAAAACTTGTTCCAGTTGCTGAACCGCCTGACAAAGGTTTTCCCGCGCCATTAGTAGCCATTGAAATAGATCCGAGATGATTTGGATGAAAGAAAATCATTCCTGGAACTGGAGTTCCTCCAATTGAACCACCTCCTGCGCCATTTCCGGGATTGGATACGGAAGGAGTATCAGAAGGAATGATGGAAGGGAAAACAACCCAAGGGGGATCTCCATTTTTACTACCAGTTCCCGGTAAGAGACCGCAGGAATAAAAATTGAATCCCATAAAAACACTCAAGAGAAGAATCGGAGTGACCCCTATTCTCGCCAATTCAAACATTTGAAGTGACTTCGTTTTAAACGCAAGGTAACCGATAAATCCCAATAAACAAATACCGAAGAGAGATATCATTATTAGGCGAAATTGGTTTCCAATTCTCCCATTCTTGATCGCGAATATAGATTCGATCCCGGAAAGATAAAGATCATAGCTCTTATTCTTATAATAATCTCCGCAATCTTTTGCGATCCCTTTGCAAAAAGAATTTTTAGGATTTAGTATCGAACTTGCAAAGGTGAATTTTTCTTCCGCCTCAAACTGAGAATTCGTCAACAGGCTTACGCTATCTAAGGTCAACTGGGAGACTAAATCTCCGCTCAACCCCTTTATGTAAAGTGTATGTAAAGGCGAAAATCCAGGTCTAAAACTAACTTCGTACGCACCATCGATATTTACGACGCTGGTTCCATCTGATTGTTTGCTTTTGCGAACTCTTACACCTCTATAATCATAGTCATAAGTTAGAATATCGCCGTCTTTAGAAAGAATTCTCTGGAGTTTGCCCATCGGATCGTATTCTAGGGTATCTCCGTCCCGATTCGTCATAAGTCCAGAGTTGTCGTACGAATAAATTTTTGTTCCTTGTGAAGATGTAATTTGTGTTACGGCGTGCAAATTACTTCCACCGTAGGAATAATTACTTGCGCCTTTCTTAATTAAGTTTCCACCATCGGAGTATTGATAATCCTCGGAACCATATTTTCCGGTGGCATTTGTGATTCGGTTGAATTGATCATATTGGAAATTCTGAGTCCTTCCAGGATTTCTCAAATCATCAATCTTCGTAATATTTCCGGATAAATCGTAATCGTATTTTAAACTTTCGTAAACATCTGCATCCAGGCCGGTAATGATCTCAGTCGGTCTTTGATTAATTGGATCAAAATAGATATTGGTCTGAACCCCATTTCCTACGGTTCTCTGAAGTTTAAACTTACTTCCTTCCGCAAGTGGGCCCACATAGTTGACTACCGAATGCCCGGAACTGGTCCCATCGGAAGAGTCCATGGTAATGGAAGTTAAATAACCGGCAGGAGTGTATTGGTTGTGAATCACGGTTCCGTCAGGATATGTTAAAGTAGTAATTCGATTTCCTAAATCATAGTCTTTTAGAAAAATCAAAGTTAAGTCTTCTTGATTCAAGTATTTTCGAATCTTAGTCTGATTTCCTCTTGCGTCATATTGAAAATCAGTCTTTCCAATCGAGTCGATGATAGAAGTAATCTTACCGACTCCGTTTGTAACACCGGATTCATCATAAATTAATTGGATATTTTGGGTTGAACCATTGGAATGATTTCCGGTCACTCGGATCAATCGATCTAAAATATCATATTGATAGGTTAAATAAGAACCATTGGCATTTCTTTGTTCTATTACCTTCCCAGAAGTAGAGAATTGGAACGTAGTATTTCCAGTGTTCACAGTCGTTTGCGACAATTTATGACCCAATAAGTCGTAGGTGAAATTTACGTTCTTCCCTTCTGGATCTCTGACTTGTGTGGTTTTAGAATTTTCATCGTATGTATATTGAATCGTCTTTCCATTTTCTGTCTTAGAAAGAATTTCACCAAGTGCATTCTTGCTTATAGAAACCGTAGAAATCGGATTTGAATTTACGGTCGTCACTGAATTCGTAGTAAATCCTGAATATGATAAATCAGCCTTTTTACCTGAGGTATCGGAGATCGAAATAGTTTTGTTCTCGGTATCATAAATATACGTTGCCGTAAGAAAAGGAGAGGTTCCGATATAGGGTTCTGTTTTAGTTTTAAGGAGTCCGTTTGAATAATAAGTTGTATCTTCCATGAGGACAACTGCGTCCGCCGCAAGAGCTTCCGTTTTGATCACTCTTCCATAAGGGTCATGAGTTTCTTGGGCCCAAGAATCACCGGAATTCGGATCACTATTCGTTTTTTTCACTTTTTCGCCCGTTGGGTTTCCAGTCTGAATATATTCTACAACTTCAGACCAATCGGTTTCGCCGGGAAATTTGGTTCCGATCAATCGTCCGTAAAAATCATACAGCTTCTCAGATCGATTTCCATTCGGATCAGTGTTCGTCAATTCATGACCAAACACATAATCATAGGTTTTTTGAACTCCCATTCCCAAAGAATTTGTGAGACGAGTTGCATAGTTATGAGTAATTAGATCATATTCAATTAAATTAATATTTCCATTGGCTTCTCGAATTGAAGTTGGATTCCCAAAACTATCATAAGAAAGGATGGATTGAACTGCATATTTAGTTGTCCCTGCAATAATCAAAGTTTTGATGTCGGTCGGCAAATGATTCGAGTAGGTAATTTCCACCTGAGAAGCAACTCTTCCCCCTTTCGACTTTTTCTTTTGAACAACTTCCGACAACACCCAATCTGTAAGCGATGAATTGTAAATCGTATCCTCTCTGAGGGTTAAAGATGTATCCGAATCAAACTGTGCTACTTTTGTAAGGATGTTTTCATAAATATCATATGTATAATCAGTTTGAGAAGTAGTCAGAAGAGTACCATTTTGATACTGAATATTTAGATCTTGGGCTTTACGGATACTCAAGGTTCCAAAAGGACTTGCAACTGAAGTAAATGTAGATGTTGTAGTCGACATCAAATTATTATTTAGATATTCGTCTCGTTTCGTTTCTAAGCTCGCAAAATTCGGATCCGTTCCTTGATAATAAGAAATCGATTTTTCACCGGTCTGGCTATTTGCCGTTGTAATTTTTGCGAATCCCATTAAGGCGCGATTGTCTTGATCTTGGATATAGACTCTTCCATTTTCATAGATATAAGATTCAGATTCACCATATCCATTAGCTACTTGTGAATAAACATTCGTTGCCACAGAGTAAGGATTCAAATTTGGTTTCAGAAATGCCCCAATAGAATTAAAGTTAATCGCATTGATTACACTTGGATTCGATGGATCATATGTATTCGCGTAGCTGATTTGAATTCCTTTCTCTTGGGTTCCTAATATATCTGTTAAGAGGCCTTGCGAAATTTGATTGGAGAAGGCAGGTTCGATATAATCGATATTTACCGCATGGTCGTGAGCTGTTGTATTCTTTTCAAACGAAGCAAAATTGTTAAATAATGTCGGGACTACCAAATCTCTGATACCGGCACGAAAGCCTATAAAATCGGCCCGTCCATCCTGATTTGTATCCACAGCAATCGAGAAAGATGAAGCCGGAAAACTTGAGTCTCCACCATTGGAGTAAAATAGACTATTGTTCTTACTTCGAGAATAAGAAACATATATTGTACCGCTTGAATATCGAATGAAGTCTGCTTTCCCGTCTCCGTCAACATCTGCTAATGCTTTGGTATTCACGAAATTACTATACATCGCGTCTCGATCTGCGGCATAAAGAGCAGGATTCACAGGAACAGGGATCGTTTCATTATAATCGAAAACTACGTCCGTATTGCTATCGTCTGTTCCATTCTTAACATGAAACCCGGTTCCATTAAAAAAGAAGGTAAAGAACGAAATAGAATCTGTATTTCCATCCCAATTCACATCGAATTGTGTAACAATGGCACCATTATTGGAAACTTGAAACGTCGAATCAAAGGAACCTGTAATTGGATTAAAAAGATCGATTTGGAAACCGTCGGAAGTCAAAGAAATCCGATCTGTAATCCCGTCCCAATTCACATCTCGCATTGAGTAACGTTTACTATTCGCTCCACCATTGGCGACTTCTCTATATGGTGTTCCATAACTTACTGGAAAACTTAAAGGAGATCTTACACTATGTCCATCGGATAAATATACGAATAGAGTATCATTGGAGAAAGTGATCAGATCTAAATATCCGTCTCCATTTGAATCCGCGAGAAAACGATCGCCCTCCGTTCCCGAAACTCCAATATAGCTGGAAGTATTCGATCTGACGGAAATCGTTCCATTATTGTAGCTCAGAAATGAAATATTCAAATTCTTGCTTCCATCCGGATTATCAGTCATTCTTACATAGTCTGCAATTCCATCTGAATCCATATCGACGAACTGACGAAAAGAAGATCCGATCCCTGGAATGTTAAGTGTTATCGGATTCGTATTCAATGTTCCACCCGAAGCTACGTAGATTAAAAAATTATTCGAAGCATCAGTCTGAATGAACTCAGTTCTACCGTCTGCAGTCAAATCAACTAATCCTTGATAAGAGTTAGGATTTGAGTTCAAGATTACTGGAATTGAGATTTCATTAAAGTCTGTTTGTGTTAGAGACAGTTTGACATTTGCTAAAACAGCATTATCACTTAATACTATGAAGTCTGTAATCAAATCACCATCAATATCTCCTTGCAAAACTTTTGATTTCTCAGTGAGGTTAAATTTTTTAGTTGCAACTGGGATTTGAGAACCCGGGTTAGAACTATCATATCTCATTAGTTGATTTTGACTTTTAATTCCTGAAATCCAAACAGGTTCAGGAGCTTTACTACCTGGAAAGTTAGCAAGAAAAGTTTGTGATCCGACGATTCCATTCGAACACATATCTCCAAAAGTATTAACGTAACCAACGCAAACAAGACCCGCAAATCCACCGGACAATGCCATGCAAGCGGGATTCGCAGAACAAGCACAGACCAAAGCCGTAAAATCGCAGTCTGATTTTATGGCAGTATTTTCAAAACGATAACTCATATTGATAGAAGATGGCGACGATTTCGACGTGGAACTGGACCCGATAGGTAAGCTGTTATTGTAATTAAAAGAGACCGGTCCAAAATTCTTACGATCCAAACCGGCAAGCCTATCCTTTTTATCAAATAAACTATTGCTATAATTGAGGGTATATTTTTCCGACTCAACAGTGCTGCCGTCATCTTGCTTTTGATTAACGGAAATAGAATGAATACGCTTCGTTAACTTCGCTTGAATATTTAGAAAATTGGTTTCAATGGCGTCCGTTCTGTCTTCAATTCCAAATACAATCACTGTATTTCCTTGATTGTATTCGATTCGATCCGGAATGGGAGTTCCATTCGTTGAACTATAGGGTTGATACTTAATTATATATCCATTTCCATTCAGATCTCTTACTCTATTGAGAGCCCAGATCCGAGAATTTCCACTTACGTTTCGAATCGTTGCGTTTGAATTTGGATTTTCTGTAGAAGCATCCTCTCCAAAATAGTAAGTTACACCGTTGCGATCTTGAACGACCCAAGCATCTGCGAGTTTCTTAAATTGAAAAAATGATTCTATCTTCGTATGATAAATACCTGGAGAAGTTTTCACTAGCTTCCCAGCGAAGCTAACATAAGAATCGTTTGTATCGTTGTGAATTCCTTCCGACGGATCTAGAGAAATTGTTAAGATTCCTGAAAGATCCCAACCCCCTCCTACAAGCCCATCATTCTGTAAGGAACTATATTGAAGTTCTAAAGATGGGGTAATCCCTTTTGTACCTTTCGGAACTTGAATCGGAACGGAAGCGTTAGCTGCTCCGAAGGAATCGACTATTACCTCCGGTAGTGGTTGTGGAATCCCCGTTTCAGCACTTGGCCCGCTTAGTGAAAACATTTGTAAGAATGGGATTGCGGCAGTGCATGTAATAACTACTAAAAGGATAAGAGCGCATCTAACGATGAATTTACGATTAATAGTTTGGAGATTGAATTTCATACTCTTTGTTCGTTCCCATAAAAGTTCCAGATAGATAACAGATGGACCTTTGAAGGCAATGCGAGTCAATGAATTTTTGACACATTTATTTGTCGTTTGTTTCCAAATAAATACTATTTTATCATTTAAAACCTTTATTCAATGTCTGTAACTCAAATTCTCTTGACTATAAATACTTAGGTGCATTTTTGTTTTTAGTAATCAGTTTTCTTTGAATTGATACATTTCTTTGTAAATTGAAACCGAAATAATAACCCTGAGCCAAGCTTCCTTCTCAAAACTCTAAACAATGCTTAAATTTTGTAATTCTTTAACCCATCCACAGCCTTTCGTATTCTTATTTCTGACAATCTTCAGTTCATTCACACTATTTCCTGCTGAGATCGTAATGAAAGATGGCTCTGCCTTCATCGGAAAGATTCAAGAGGAATCAGACATTCGAGTGAAGTTCCAGTGGAAAGACAAGAGTTACGAAATACCGAGAAAGGATATTGTCTCAATAGATTTATCGAAAAACGGATCTGATACTTCCTACCATTACACATCTTTTCAACTAAAAGATGGAAGTATTATCAAAGGGATCGTAGCCGAAAATTCTGAAAAAGAAATTATGATCAAAACCGATCTTGGTTTCATTCATTTAGATAAAAATAAGATTCGTTCTTCGGATGCGCCTGAAATTGCTAATCCGAATTTGAATCCAAAATATCTAAATTCTGGAGAAAAGAATTGGAATCATAAATTTGGATTTTCACTTTCAGGTCTCGCCAATGGTGCTCCACTCGGAGCGTCTAACCCTTCTACATTTGGAACTGGTATTTATTTAGAACCTGCATTCTTTGAAATCTTTAGATTTCGCCCCGGACTCAGATTAGAATATCAAGAATCAAACTCTGGCTCATCACATTACTCATTCTTAAATCAATTTTTCTATTTCAATCGATCGTTTCGAATCGGAGAAAGCCTACTTTGGGATTTTTATACCAACGTAGGAATTGGCTCTTCTACAGTTCAGTACTCTGGAAACAGCCAAAGATTTTCTGGAACCAATCCTGCGACTTATTTAGAGTTTGGTTGGCAGGGATTACAATATAGATCCATTGTTTTTCGAACTGGTATTCGTTCGACGTGTATTTTCGAATCCAATGGTCAAGTATGTAATGTAGGCGTTGAATTGGGTGCTTTGTTGATATTATGATTTGCTTTATCTTTTATTTAAATAGGGGAGAAAAGAAAAGATGAACTTCAGACCAAGGATATTCAAGAATGTGCTTTTAATTCTTATTTTAACAGGAACCTTTCTTACCTGTAAGCATGAGAAGAAAGGAATTGATGATCTAACAACACTCTCCTTGCTTCAATTATTTTCTGGCATAACGACACCCGGACCAAAAGCCGAATGGACTCGGTTATTAGGGACAAGTTCAAGTGGAGGACTACAATCAAATTCAATAACCTCCGACTCAAGCAATAACGTTTATGTAACTGGACAAGCTTCTGGTAATTTCGATGGGCAATTACTCACTGGAATTTATGACCTTTTCGTATCAAAATATAACTCTTCCGGCTCTAAACAATGGACACGCTTAATGGGTGTTGTAGGCGACCAAACGACGGCCTATGCTATTACGTCTGATTCTTCTGGAAATGTTTACTCTGCTGGAACTACAAATGGAGCATTAGATGGAGAAGCTTTTGATGGTTCTCCTGATTTCGCGGATAGAAATTTGTTCATTGTAAAATTCGACTCCAATGGAAACAAACTCTGGACAAGATTGTTAGGCATAGCGACTGGTGGAAAAGCAGGTGCAACAAGCGTCGCATCCGACTCTACCGGTAATATTTTTGTTACTGGAACTTCTACAAGTGGGCTCGATGGACAGACTTTCGGAGGAGGAGGAGGAACAGGCTATTTTATAGTAAAGTATAATTCGGTCGGAGTAAAGCAATGGACTAAATTATATGCAGGCCCATCCCCTTCTGGAATTACATACGATAATTCTAATGGAAAGATTTATTTAACCTTCTCTATCCCCGGGACAACATTGAACGGAGTTTCAGCAACGGATTCTTTGCTAATTCAATTTGATAATAGCGGAAACAAATTTTGGACTAAACAGACTGGAATTCCTGGGAAAAACACAGTGTCTAATGCTTTGACCTTAGACAATTTCGGAAATATTTATATCACCGGTTCTACTAATGGAAATATTGACGATCAAGTAGAATCAGGAAACAACACAAGCGACCTACTAATAATCAAATTTGATAGCAATGGAAATCGTATTTGGACTCGACAGTTAGGGTTTACTGGATCAATTTTTGAAGTTTCGAGCAAAAGTGCAGTAGGAACAGGAATTGTTTTTGATAAGAATCAAAATCTTTATATTACAGGTTACACTACTGGAAATTTAGACAAACAAGTTCATTCGGATCCAAGCAATTCAAAACACAATGTGTTTCTTTCAAAATATGATTTAAATGGAAATAAAATTTGGACATCTATTTCCGGAACAAAAGGTTATCATTCTGATGCGTATTCGATCACAATTGATCAGTTAGGCCATCCTTATTTAACTGGTTACACTAATGGACCTTTGAACGGCGAAACTTTTGTTGGAACGCCAAGTCAGACTTCAGATCTTTTAATTATAAAATATTAATGTAATGTATGGACAAAATATCTGGAATTATGGAATGAAATATACTGTCTTATTCTTTATTTTTCTCACTTTCGTTAACTGCGGGAATTCTCCGCTGATTAATGGATCAAACTTAGATACGCACAAACTTGATGGATTCCCTCTGGTAGTTCCTGGACCAACCAGTGCCACCTTCATCTTTAAATGTAAGGCTGAATCTACTGCCGCAGTAGCATTTGGAAAAGGAAGTATCGAAGGAGTGATGCCGAGTATTACGAATTCCAAAGACCATATCGTGGTAGTAAACGGATTGGAACCTCAGACTAATTATTTTTACTCTGCATTCTGTGGAGATCTTCAATCTCCTCCCAATCCTTTGATGCTTACCTTTCAAACTTTGATCAGTGACCAACCTCAAAAGACAAGAGGGATCTGGCTTTTCGGAGGAATCGGAGCAGGAATTACTCCCGTAGCGCAAGTAGACTTGTATGATCCGGTTACAAATCAATGGCTCCCTGCGATTACAAATATTCCTACTCCGAGAGCTTACGCAAATATAACCTCTCATCAAGGAAAAATCTACGTTATGGGTGGCTTGGTAAAATCCGGCGGGGCTTTTGTAACAGTCAACACTGTCGATGAATACGATCCATATAACAACGTATGGAAGACCTTATCACCAATGCCAGACACTCACCAAGGAGGGATTGCTATCTCTGCTGGAAACCAAATCTACATCATCGCAGGAACCACTTCCGCAGATATGACGACTGGCACTTTAACAAATACAGTCTACAAGTTTACGCCGACTCTGGGAGCTAACGGAACTTGGTCAAAATTTGTTTCAAACAGCCCAATCTTCCAAAGAGTGGATATGCCTGGATGTGCGATCCAAGATACAATTTTCTTTTCTGGCGGTAGACGATCTACAGACGGTCAACCTTTCCAAACTTCAGATGCCTATATTCCCGCTGGAAACACTACCACAACCTTGGGTGAAGCTTCCATCAATCAAACCAGATATGGTTCCGCGGTAGCTTGTTATCGTCCCAATCCAAACGATACATTTCCAGCCGATCCACCCGCAATCTTAATCGCAGGAGGATCAAGCACGGCTGATATTGCCCAACCACCCGGCTCTGTGACCTCATCAAATAACTTTGATTACAGTTTAGCCTCTACCTCAAACTTTCTTCCTGGTGGAATCCTACCAACTACACTCTATTATCCTGCAATGGAAGTATCTTACGAACTCAGAAGAGCTTTCTTGTTTGGTGGAGCGAGCTTGACTAATGTTCCTTTAGATAAAATGTATTCTATGGATCTCGGAAACCCTACTACGACCCCTTGGAGAACGGAAGCGATTACTCTTCCGATTGCTCGATTCGGTCATAAGGCGGTGATACTCAGTCGATGAAGAAATTCAGCTTTAGTTTGGTTCTTTTCTTTTCGATTGGATTTTCAGGAATATCCGCTCAAGGAACTGAAGACAACCGCTATCAACAAATTCGAGATTATATTGACTCAAACCGAATCGCAGAAGCTCAATCTCTTTTAGATGAATGGATCCGACTCGATCCAAATGACGCTACAATTCAACTCTATCAAACTGAAGTCTGGATTCGAATAGCAGATCAAAAATACAAAGACCGAAAGTTTAAAACAGCCTTTGTGTATTATGAAAAAGCTTTTGCCAACTGGCCGAACAACCCTTCGGTCCGTGCCAGATATATTGAATTGAAAGATAAGAGACTCGTTGACCATGCAAACTCTTCACCAATTCTAAAAACTCGATTTACACCTTTTGGTTCTCAGGTCGGCGAGAATGGAGAAGTGATATCTCCTTTCAAAGAAATGAACGAGTCTTTAAAACAAATTCGTGATGAAATTCATATTCTACAAGAGAAATCAAATGCATTTTATCTGACGCTATCTCTGATATCGGTTTCGATCTTACTTCAGTGTTTTATTTTATTGAGGTTAGGATTTCGTCGTTAGAAGGACCTTATATAATTTAGATCTTGAGTCAAATCGCACTATCTATTCATTCTCTGGACAATTCGGAAATCATTCGAGGATACTATCTTGGTATTTCGTGCATTTTTTAGTATTTCGCTTTACGTCATTGCGCTATCTTGCAACTCAATTTCCAATCAATCGCAAACTTATGCAGTGAGAACCGAGGCTCCTTCTCACCCTATGCCTCGCGAAGAGCTTGAAACAATCAAGGCATGTAATCTAAAACTCGATAATTGCTTAAAATCATGTGATTTAGAATATCCGGACATGAATCCTCGGGACCCAAGAAGAGGAATCTGCCGAGATTCTTGTGTAAACAATTTCAAAGAATCGGACGGATGCTTAATCCATTACGAGACTGTGCGACCTAATAGGTACAGATCTAATATTGCTCCGTATCGTTAAGTGTCTTTCCACTTCACTTTTCTTTAAATATTCTCTATTAGTTTTATATCTAAACAACCGAATAAATTTCTAAAATTTAAGTTGTACCATTTTAAATTCCAAATCCTTTAACCATATGGGAAAGCTACGAGAAAAAATGATTTCGGACATGTATGTCTACGGATATTCCAAGAAGACCATCAAATCGTATACAGAATGTGTTTCAAGACTTACAGAATTTTTCAAACAGTCCCCTTTAACGTTAAAGCCAATTGATATCTATAACTTCTTCTTACACCTCCGAAAACAGGAACTAAGCGATTCCACAGTTCTTGTCTACTACAGCGCGTTGTCATTGTTCTATACACTTGCAAAGAAGAAATCTACGATGAAATTGATTCCTACCCCGAAGAAAAAGCCCAAAGTCGCTACAGTTCTGAATAAAACCGAGATAACTAATTTCTTAAAGCATTGTACTTCTATAAAAGAGAAAACAATCTTCACACTGTTATACTCGTCGGGTATCCGAATTGGAGAATTAGAACAGCTAAAAGTAAGTCACATAGATTTTGAACGGAAATCTATTTTTATAGAAGAAGGAAAAGGAAGCAAGCAACGATACGCAATACTATCCGACCAGGCCGCATATTTGTTAAATCAGTATATTCAAAGTTACCACCCAACTTCTTATATCTTTTTCTCATTTACTAAGGGTAGAAATTACCGAATTAACATTCGATGGATCCAAATAAAATTCAAGGAAATAAGCAAGATTGCCGGAATTATCAAGAAAGCAAGTGTACACTGTTTGAGGCATTCGTTTGCGACTCACCTTTTGGAAGACGGATATAGCATATTTTATATCCAAAAATTACTCGGGCATACGGCCTTGAATAGTACGCTTATCTATCTTCACGTAAATCCAAAATACTTGTTACAAATTCCAAGTCCTATGGAAAAGATTGATTCTGCTAGAATGAGTATTTTTGAAACTCCTTCTCAATATGGATTCGAGTTGCGAATACCTTAGACCAAAAAACTATTTCACGTTAAATCCGATTCGATTACTTCCGAGTTTAAAGCAATCGCACAGCGAGTATAGACTGGCTTCTTTTTAATTTCGTTCGGATAGAACTCAATCAATTCTTTTATATCTTCGAATTCGACCATGCATTCCAAATCTTCATCCAGACTCTTAGCATTTTTACAAATCGAAACGTCAAAAAAGTCCGAAAAGATGTGTTGGTAAGGATGACCTTTGGAGCTAATTAAAAAATATATTCTTACTATCCGATTAAATTTTATTCGAAATACAAACCTTCAATATCTGCCAACTCAACAAGGAATTCATTTATATGCATTTAACTCTTCTTTAGTAATCTTTTCCAAATATCGAATCTCATACTTATGCCTTATATCTTCTCTCCAATCGGTTTTCAATCCTAAGTATTTATTCAACATAGCCGAATTTTTATAATTTTCATAAATAGTCTGCTCGATCTCAGCCTTACGACTCTCAAGATTCGGATTGACGGTTCGCAAATGAGTGGCGTATATTTTAAATATTCTTTTAATTAAGATATCCTGCTTATTGAATATATATATTTTTTTATTCAGTTTGTTTTTACCCTTTATAAACCATCGCAAGGCCATAGGATATTTTTCTAAAAGCCTCAAATACTCTCTATTGGAAAGTGTAATCTTAGGTGGATTTAATTCCTTAGCTTTCTTAAGTGTTTTCGTTTTGCTGTGTTCGGCATACTCATCTACAATATATTTATACTGATCAATATACTTAGATGTGGCTAGTTTAATTTCCCAACCGATCGCGTATGAATGAAAAACCGGTTTCGGCAGTGGCAACAAGGGGAGCGCATGAATTTTTTTTCGAATAATATCCAACTCCCTTTGAAGCTTTAATAACTCTTTTTGTTTTCTCGTAATTTCAGAGCCTTTACCGTTCTTCATTATCCCAGACTGGCAAGAACGTTAAGTTAAATCAATATTTTTGGCTGTTTGAGAAGAGTAAAATTAGCACTACAATTGTTAATTGATTCGCTTAATCGCCTTTAGCGATGGGACTGAAATTCCGTATTTTCCACTTATCAAAACGGCTTTTTCATTGGGTTGACCAAACCGTTCCAAAACCTCATCTCTTAACAAATGAATAATCTCTCTAACAAATTTATTTATCGATCTCAATATATAGCCAAAAATGAATATTAGATCTCCGCGTCTTCCATCAATCGTAAAATTAGAATAAATAGTCATCTCCCATTGATCTTCCCTAAGTTTAAAATTTGCGATCGAACCAAAACTAGTTCCATGATGATTCAAGTGTGTGACCTCATCACGAATAATCTTTAGAAGCGGCTTCAGTAAATAGAGATTCACATCTTGAGCTAATTGATTATAGCTACTCTTTCTACGATCTAGAAATTCCCGTTGAAATCTTCTATGAATATTCTTATCTAAAATTGTCCGAGCAGTAAGAACAAAGGAATCAAATTCAAAGAATATAGAGTCCGGAATAATTGTCGAAAACCCAGAATCAAAATTAAATGTTATCCTGTCTCCTGAATTGCTTTGATTACTTCTTTGGGTAATCTCAACCTTCGCGCGATCAACAAAACTTATAAAATTCTCAGCGTGATAAATCATTTTGGTTAGATGACGCACAAATATAGTAATTAAAATCTCAAGTTCAGTTAATTGACGACTTTCAGTTTGATTTTCAAAAGCATGATTAGGGAAGACTTGCAATATCGACAATTTACTTTTTAGTAACTTTGTAAAATTTAATGTTTTATCTAACTTCATTCACTATTATACTCCTCAAATCAGAAAATAAATCATGTTTTACTATATTTTAAATGAGTATAGTATTAAAAATACGTTAAGCATTCTGTGAATAATTGTATGAAACAACTTAAAATTCAAAGTCCCAAGTCGAGAACTTTACTTTCAACGCAAATTAAAAACTAACAATAATAAAATTATCGAAAACAAAATTTCTGATGATCTCATACCAAACTATAGTTTAAATGGAAGAATTAAAAGTTAAGCGGGTATATTTGATGGCAAAAACCGGAGGCTCTGCCGCAAAATTAGGCAACCAATTTGAAGACTTATGGAGTTGGCGTGAAATTCTACGATTATTAGAAAATGAAATATTATCCATTACCTTTGAACCCGAAGATGACCCGGTTGGAATCGAATACGCTGTAACTTGCCTTGATGGCACCCGAGAATATCATTCAGTTAAGAATCGATCCGAAGCAAGCTGGACAGTTACTCAAATTGCCAAGCCAGATAATGATAGTGGTCGCTCAATACTGAAGGATTTAGTTCGAAGATTAGAATTAGATCAGACTGCAAAGGCATACTTTAAATCCTCTGCGAAAAATATAGCTTTGAGTAATTTGCCACCCTTATTTAGAAAACTTACATCTTTTCAGGAATTGAATTTTGAATTAAGTGCAAAGGAATCAGAAGAAGTGTCAGGCGAATACTGTCATTGTACAAATTTGGAAACAAAGCCGAACCGAAGTAAACGATAACGTTTCTTGAAATTACTTAATTATTACCGAACTTAGCATTCAATATTTTTTCTATTAAATCTTGGTCCCCTTTAAGAGATGGACTATTAACGATAAGATAATTCAGCATTCTTGTATAGAAATTTCGAATCTGATTTAAATCATCATCGGTAATTTGATGATTTGAACCATGTGCCAATTGACTCCTTTTATTATAAATGCTTTTCAAATAATCATAATATTTTCTTTTCTCAGAGTAGTTTGAACCTAAAATAAAAGCAATAGACTCAGCAAAATTACCAGATATCGGCACATTCTTTTGGTGCGGAACTAAGGACTCCATCGCTATGATTAGGTTTAATACTTTAGCTTCCAAAGAAAATGTTATATTAGCGTTACTCGCCCATAAAATTGAATTAACAATAACACTTGCCGGATAATGCAAATTTGAATTGGAAATCTGCGCAATTAAATATTTAAAAATCCCGCTATAGGCATCGTTCTTCATAATTTCATTTATATTAAGAGTCGCAACTCCAAAAAATGAAAAACTAAATCTCACGTTAATTTCAGAAATATCAATCTGGCCGCTTCGAATATTAATTTGCGATGTCCCAGGTAGAAGAACTACTCCCTCCTTTCGATCCTTTGTTAATAAAGCAGCAAAATTAAGAAAACGTAAAAGAATTTCCAATCGATTTTGTGCCTCTTCAGCTACCAGTTCCGGATCTTTTTTTGCACTGTATCGAAGAACGAGAAAGTTACCTTCCTTTAATAAGTATTTGTTAAAATCGAGGTAATTTTTATTTTTTTCCTTCTCATTAAATTTAGTATTAGCTTCAACTACTTTCTTCGTCGTCTCAAGTATCTTCATCCGCAATTCTGGAGTATAGTAATCAATAGAGAAATCTGCCATATCCATTTTGGAAGTTAATGCGCCACCCGAAAAAGGCAACAAAACTTCTGTATTTACAAAATCTTGATTATCAAACTGAATTAGATTCTCAATGAAAGCCAACGGAGAATCGGGGTTTTCGGCGAATTTATATTCCAATAGAAACGAATTTAATTTTTTTTCAATAGTTGTTTTAGATGTGTTCTTACCGGCTATTTTAATGGATACTAATTGTTTTAGAATATTTTGTTTTAATAGAATACTCTCCGAGTTGTTAATTGAAAAATATCTCCCATTTTCAGATTCATTCAAATCTAACAACTTAGTTATATTATCAGCAATTCTATCTCGAATCTCCATCCAACTCTCTCTCGAATCTTAAGATTAAATAAAACTCATAAAATTTATTCATAATTCACGTGCAAACAACTTATCGCTTCAACTGCGCCTTTGCGGAAGAATTGTGCAGTTGAAAATAGACCAGTAAATACTGTTAATTTGCTTTCGATTTAAAATTGAATTCATCCTTAAAAAATTCTATATGAGATAGATATTGATATAGAGCTGAATCTGTTAATTTAATTAGCTTACTTAAATACTCTATCTCCGAAGAAGAAAACTGTGATTTTACGATCTCAAAATAGAACATCTTCTTACTCTCTTCTACGTGAGGAGAGGAAACTACGTACTTGACAATGTTCTTTACCGTTTTAAAATAAATCTTTAGCCTTCCTTCTGGAAGAAGATCCTCTAATCGAGTCTCCTCATTTTTCCTATATTCATCCATCGCTTCTATAATCAATTTGAATAACTCTTCGCGTCCGGGATTGATTACCATGGTCGGATCGTGCAAAGGGCTGCTAAATTGTCTCGGTAGTTGAAAAGAATTAATCAAATCAATTAAGTTTTTTAAATAGCTAAAAAATATAGATTCGAAACCTTGTAATTGACTTTCAATTCTATTGTCTCGCGATTCTTGACGGATTATTTCAAACTCTTTCTTTTGATTTTTTAAAGTCCAAATAACGACTATGAAAGTCATGAAGCTTAATAATGGATTAAGTAGTCCTCCATAATAATCGCCAAATAAACCCCACGACTCTTGGCTATTTGAAAATCCATATCCGTCATAAAAGTGAAAGATATAGAGGACTAGCGGAAAGACAATTACGACCCCAGAGACTATCAATGCATAAAAGAAGATATCTTTTTTATTCATATTCGAATTTACTTAAGCGTTCGTCACCCACATCTTGCGACAACGACTTCGGTATATTAAAATTCGATTTTGGACTTTTCAAGAATATTTTCCTTTACAATTTTTCAATGTACTATATGTTTGTTTAGTATAGATATTTAAGAAAATACTCATGTCAGCAAATACAGCCAAAATACTCCAATTTGAAATTAAAAAAGAAAAAGGAGGCAGAAACTCGAAAAAGCCTACTGTCGATCCTTTAGGATTCACCAAAGGTTTAACCAATGAGACTATGAAGAACCTTCTCAAGCGGTTCTCGAATTCAACGAGAGAAGATAGTATCCGTAATCGGGCATTATTCCTCTTCATGTCTATCACCGGTCTTCGAGCTAAAGAGATCGTCGGTAGTAAATTCTCTGATCTGCTTAAAGGTCCGTCAGACGAAACGTTGCTAAAATATCGTAAGAAAGGAGGAAAGATCGGTTTCGCTGTGTTACCGAATGATTTAGTCGAGATAATAAAAGACTACCACTCACAGTTTCTAATTAAATCTGACTTCTTCTTTCATTCCTTACCAAAACGAAATCAAAGTCATCGCTCTCCCCTTTCTAAGCGCGGACTCCAATACGTTGTTTCTTCCTGGAATGTTAATACGTGCCAGGGAAGGAATATTCATTGTCATGCTCTTCGACACACAGTAGGTATTCGATTACTAGCTGAAGCTGGTTCGATTGCCGCTCAGAAAGTATTAGGACACTCTTCACCGGTTACGACTAGCAAATTCTATACTCAACCCTTCTATGATGGATCGAAATATCTTAGGGATTGGAATTAAGATTACTTTAATAAAACCTTTTCTAAATGAATTTCTCCACATTTACTCAAATAGAAAGGGTTAATGTTCCTAAGCAATTTTCTCATCCATCTCGATAACTAATCTTTCTTTGTTAAGAGTTTCTTCCACAAATTCTAAGAAATCCTTTTTCCCATAAGTGTGAACTATCTCACTAAATCGAATCGGAAAATTCGAAAAAACCAATACTGGCACATCCGAATTAATCCCTCTGGCTCTTCCCACTGATTGGGTAAGGTGGCTACTCGTATAATGCAATTGAATATCGATAATCCGTTTATCAGTTGATAGCAATTTCCGTCTAAACTTAAAGCCATTATATTCTACCTCATCATACAAATTATCTGAATACCTTCTCATTTTACTGGTATCATAACCTAACATTTCAGCCATTAACAATACATAATATTCGGGTGGATTGGGTGTCCCAATAACGGCTAATCGCTTCCCGTCTAAATGTCGAATACCTGCATTAGCATAAAAATGGGCAGATAAATTAATATCATTCGATGTGGATAAATGAGAGATAAGATTAAAATTGTTATCTCTAAGAAGTGCGTCTAATTTCTTAATTCTCTCGATTTTCTGTGCATTCTCTTCATCGCTTTTCTTTGATTCCTTTTTAAGGCTAGTTTTAGAAAAACTATACTGTGGGAATAATAAGAATTTTCCTTCCGGTTTGATGTTACCGATATCGTGCACTTTAAGTCGTTCCCCAAAATAACTTTCATAGGTCGGGATGTGTGGTGTTGCCGAAAGAATAACTGTTTTTATCTTAGGCAATTCTCGCTTTTGAATATAATGAATAATTTTATCAGATTTAAAAATGAACTCCGAATAAAATACGTCGAATATTTTTCGTGCATCCACAGGATCTCTTTTTTCAAATTTAAATTTACCTTCGGAATCAACTTTACGAGTTCTCCCTGTATTATATTCAATTAGATATTCACTTACATCAGTTAAATATCCAAAATCGAAATCTCCAACATATTTTGATTTTCCATCTTCTAAATCGATAAATTGATTTAGATATTGTCGAATATAACTGGAACTTTCTGATTTATGCTCTTCGCATATTTTAACAAATGTCTGTAAAGTATTTAGATCAATTGAATTCATTTTGAAAAGGGATTCTGAAATATCTTCATCAATGTAGATTGTCTTAATATTTTTAAAGTCTTCAAATATGTAATTTCGAACTAATTTTTCATGAGTTAATTTAATAATTTTCTCGTTCGAAATATCCTTAATACGATTAAAGTATTCTTCAAGATGCTCTAAAGAGCCTCGCTTTTCTAACGCTTTGTTATTGCCTCTCAAAGATTTTAATCGATATCCCTGATTTATTCTGCTTTCAATCTCTGGATACTTAGTCGTATTCAACGTTGGATAAGGAACTCCAATATCTAAACTAGCAAGTTGATCATGTCGTGGACCGGCGATTAAAATAGTTCCGTCGGTCTCTGAAATTCTTTCTAAGTAACTCGATTTACCTAACCCGGTAGGTGCAATTACAAGATGAACTGTATTGGAACTATCAGCTTCGACTTCTTTCCATACCGTTTCTAATTTCTGTCTCCCTACTTCTAAAGACACAACTACAGCATTATCTTTAATAGGTTTTATTTTCCTAACATCATCTAGCCAAAGCGTTATTAGATTTCCCTTATTCCCGCATGTCTCGAATTTAGAACATGATTTTTCGCAACTTGTTGGATTGTAGTCTTTAAGTTCTTTGACTAGTTTATTATAGTAATTTACACCACGCTGTTTCTGGTCGAAAGGTCTTTTTGAAACTTTATTCCTTAATTCCTTTAATCCGCCTTTAATATGGATTAAATTTGTGATCATGTGAAATAATTCAGCATGTGAGGATTCGTTAAAATCTCTATATAATTCACAGTTTTCTTCTAGTAAGTTCCAATCATAAGAACGGATTCTAACTCGGTCTGACTTTTCTTTGGATTTTCCCGATCGCTTAGAGGAATGGGACTGATCGATGGAATATGTTGATTTTTTGTCAGTCTCTATTATATAATTATTAGTAACTGCCAATTTTTGGCAGAAATACTCTTTTAAACTAGTAACTTCAAAATCACTATCGATTAAATCATTCAGTTTTAAGTCTTCGATGAATTCTTTAATCGTTAAATAGTCACTATATTTTCGAATTATATTGCTAGCCTCATTTCGATTCGATTCTCCATTAAAATACATGCGTAAACAGGCTTTAATATCGAAAACATTGGTTAAATCTAGAATTTCGTAACTTCCATTATGAATAGTACAGTATGCTCTTGCTTTATCCGTACATTTTACATCATGATTATAAACTTTAACGCAAGCATTTAATAAGACTTCATGAAGTGTTGAGTTTGCTGATATTGGCAATGGACATATAACACGGAAACGATCGGCAACTACTCCGTTTTTCGGTTTTTGATGGCTTTTAGTCGGAAGTATTGCTATGGCTTGATTTTTAAAAGTTTCTTTCGCTTCATCAATTGAAGGTCCATTATCGATATCCAGCATAATTAGATTGGCACTTTCAAAATTCGTATTTTTCCTATGGCCCTTTGCACTATCTTTAAACTTCGCAGGAATAATCGAATGACCGGATACTAGATCCTTTAAGAATTCATCTACACTTACATCCTTTTGTACGAATCCATAGGTATGTGCATCATCCGTTGGCTTGAAGACAGGTTTACTTGATTTCAAATACGTAACGTTTCTCATCTTTAAAACTCTCTTTAATTAAATTGATAGAGTAATTTCTTACCCCTCTATTAGTTAAAATAGTAGTAAAGTGGATAAACTGTTTCGTACTTTTTTGAGAAAATGCGGAAATTATTTGAAATCGCTGAATATTTTTTTTGAAGAAAATAATTTTAAAGTCTGTTTACGGTCGGAGAATTAAGAACGAAAAAGTCTAAGGCCGAGGTCCAAATATAACCAAAAGATTACTCCAAAACATTTATTAAACAATGCTCTGGAGTTTTGCAAAAGGGTACTAATTATTATCCTGTTAATAAGATTAAAGTCTGATAATATCAAAACAATCGCGAACTTCGTCTAAACAATTCAAATATTTATTTCTATCTATACCACTTTTCGAGGTACAGTATGTGGTATAAGTATTGTTGTCTACTTGCATTCGATTATAATATTGGGTTAATGTAGCCAGAAATCTCTCATGTCTTGCTAAACATTTATTTTTATTTTTCTTCTCGAATTCTTGCACAAAGTTTAGAGAAGGACATCCTTCAATACCAGATAATCGTTCTTTTCCATTTTCTTTAAGATTCATTCTGAAATAAGAACAATAACTTTTAACCTTATTATCCTCATCACGCAATCTTCTAACTTCATAAAAATCCATTCCTTGGCTATTCAGATCAACTTCTATCTTAGAAGGAGGCGAATCGAATTCTTTAGCATAAAACAGCAAATTATTCTCAACTTTGAATGAGATGTCTTTATTTAAAGAGGCAAGATTTAAAGGCTCGCGCGAAATAACACTTTTCGCATCTTCTAACATTACTCTTGTTGAATCAATTGAACGAAATGGGATAGTAAAGGATTCGAATAGAAGAATAGTTAAAGGAATTGGAAAAAGAAAAATACAAAAACCCATAGCTTTTTGGCACATATCATCAGTAAGCTCTGGTTTTCGGATTAATTCATAGGTAACTTTTGAATCCTCTTTTTTGACTTTTATTTTTTCAGCTTTTATTCCCGTTTCAATTACGAACTTAGAACCCTTAAAAGTTATCTTTGGCTCGGGACCAGTTATATAAATATACTCATAAGTATCCTCTCCAACAACTTCTGAAGAAATTTTATTACCTTTCGTTTCTCGAATATAGTAACAACTGTTAAAAATCCAAATAAATAATATGATTAAAATAAATCGCTGTTTCATGCTTCGGCCCTCTTTTGCGCTACCGCGTTCGCTAACGTTACAGTTCGAATTTCCTTTAGCTCTTTTTTGGTATTAATCGCGTCCACCTGGCTCCCGAGAGTAAACAGATCAAAGAATGCACCAAAGCCAAATAAACCTAACGTGCACATCCAAAGTATACCCGTTCCAATCTTGCCTAAGTAGAATCGGTGCAGTCCTAATATACCAAATCCAATAAACCAGAAAAGGTAAGCTGTTCCTTTTGATTTCATTTAATCGCTCCTAGGCACAATTTAAGAGGCATATTATATTTGTCAAATACGTACTTTACGACGTGTCGTTTGTGACTTGCCTCCAAGCCCGTGGCATGATGGCCGAATTTCTGCTAAATTGTACAGGTGGAATTTGTTAAATTTAAAGCATTAGTTGCAAATAAGATAAAAGAGATCAGGCTTAAGAAGAAAATTACCCAAGAGGGTGCAGCTGGACTAAAGATAGGTGTCAGAACCTACCAGAGAATTGAATCCGGCGAAACGTCTCCTAATATTGAGAGCATTTTTGTTATAGCGAGAAACCTTGGGGTTCATCCAAAGGAAATTTTCGATGTAAGTTTAGAGGAAAAAACTAAAACGCAATCAAATAAAGAAAAGTAAAAGAGAGAAATCCTCTTTCCATTTTGGAAAGCGCATCGTAAAGTTTTGGTGTCTCCTTTCACACTTAAAGCCATTTAAGGTTTTTTTTACCATGACCTATAATATCCTTATAGAGGTTGGTAGAAAAGCACTTGTTTTTACGATGCCGATATGCTTTGGAAATGTACTTTCACGGATAAGTCCAAAACATTAGTAAAGCATTACTCGAAGAAACACCCGTCATTCTTTTCCATTGTAAGTAATAATTGCTGAGTAGGATTCGCACCTGATATGACGATTACTATGCATAATTTCCATTCATCCGACTTTCTGGGACCATCACAAGAAAATACAACTTCGCTTCAAAATTTACGAATTCGAGCTTGATGCTAAAAATTTTCTTTTAAGATTTCTTTTTAAAATGCACCTTCTTAAAATCTTCCCATGTTACTTCTATTTCGTCATGTTCAAATATAATCTCCAGATTATGTAAGAAAGGAACTTCCAATCCATCGCAATATAACTTAGATTCTATTATTAATTTTCTTTTGCGATGAGGGTTGATATATATAACACCAGAAAGATCAAGATTCCTTTTTGCATGAAGCGTTTCAATTGAAGAGTAAATGATTATTTTATTAGCTTTCCTAACTATATTTATATCACTTAGAGAAATTGCCTTACTCAAGCTCAGAGCTTTTTGCATTGAATCTTGAGTTGGCTCTCCAGGCTCGTCACCATCCTGAATTATATCTATATCTGTATCAAGAATTGAAAGTTCGATCTTTAAATTTTTCGCCTCGATATCACCCTTATTTTCAATCTGAATTTTTAAAGATGCATAAGCCATTGAAAAATTAAAATACTCAATTACATCTCTAAAGTAATCTTCGTTCGAATGCATTGGAAATGAGTATAACGAATCCGATCTAATTAGGAAATCCGGAATCTTATCAGATATCTTAAGCATTTTCGTGGAATATGATAATGACTTATTTAAATTCGGGTCCCCTTCACGCTTAAAAATATTAATATCCAATTCCGGGAGTTTTCTTCCGTAATGCAGTGAATTCCCCATTAAGCTAATTTCTTCAAGATTAGCCTCCGCGGTGGATGACCCTCGTCGAACATAAACAATATTTTTCTTTAAAGTTCCATAATCCTTATTTAGATAAATTGGCCTCGTTTGAACTGGGATTTTAAAAATTCCAAAGGTCTTATTTTCAAAAGGATAGGTTTTGTATTGAAAATTACAAATTCGGTTTACTTTTCCAGTTACAAATTGCTGAAATTTTGCATCATCAATATGTTCGGTAATTCCAAATAGCTCATTAGGCTTTTCTGCTTTATCTAATACTCCTAAAACAATATAACCGTCACTTTGCCTCCAAGAATTGGCCATAGCTAAAATGTCTTTAAGTAATTTAGATTTTTCCTCGTCCGAAGCATTTGTAAATTTATACTGATCTCTTTTGAAATCTAAAGAATCGCTTTCTGATTCAAATAAAAAGCGAGTAAAATATTCATCGTTCATAGGTTAATAAAAAAAATACTATTTATGACTATTCAATTTATTCTTGGATTTTTTTTAAGATTCGAAAGATTAAATATTTGATTGAGAATAAGCAAATTCCGACCATTTTCAGTGGTTGGATTCACGAAGTGAACTGTCTCGTAGATCGAATCATTTCCAATCTGATGCCAAATAATTAAATCTATATTCTTTAGGTTATTTCGCATAACTTGAAAGTCTTTTCGAGAACGAATATTATAAACTTCTTCTCCCTGAACGCTCATCGACCCATTTATGCTTTGCCAAAAATTACTAAAATTTAATTGAAAATCTGAAGATGTGATTATTAGCACATTCGGCACCATATGCAAACTATTGAATGTTTTAAACTGCGCAATCGAATCATAAACGATTCTAAATAATTTGTTTTCCGTCGTTCTAAAAGAATAACCACCAGACTCTTGATTTAACAGTAGCTCAGGAGATTTAACTTCAACAAAAAATAATTTACCGTCTTTAGATGATACTCTAAAATCAGGAACTCTTTGATTTGGATAATGGTTTTCTTCAATTTTTTCAACTTCTAAATCAAATGATATTAAATATTTTTCGACTATTTTCTCATATTTATTTAATTTCATGAATGTATCCTTAAAATGAATAAAACCATTCTCTAATTTTCAAAAGTTGATAAATATTCCATCGCATCCATATTTACGAACTGAATATCGTGTTCATGTTTTTCTGTCTGAAAAACTTTTTCAATTCTTAGCTTTTGAATTTCTGTAAAACTTGGAGCAACAACTCTTATTTTCTTTCGATTTGGTTCAGGAGGGATTCCTGCGCCTGCTCTAAAAAGAAATTCAACTAAAGTATCTGACTCTGGAAGAGAATATCCAATTATATGTATTTGCTTTGCAGTCATAATTGCATATTTTGCTTGATGCCATAAATTTCTAATTATTTTACTTTGATACGTTTTACCAGAAACAGGTGGAATTATGAAAGGATATAGCTTATATGGCTCGTTAAAATAACCTGATATATAATTTTCATGTATAGGCATATCTGGTTGATATTTACTAAGATAAATTTTCTCAACAGTCTGATTATAAATTTCCTCTGGGGGTATTCCCCAATTCAATGAGCCGTGAAGTTTCAATAATCTTGTATTATTATTCTTTCTAAGATCTCGGTTATGCTTTTCGTTCGTAAAGAAATCATATACTGGAAGAGAATAACCAGTAGCCAAATCCCAGTCGTCATCTTTCAGTAAGAAATGTTCGATAATAGTATCGTAGTTAAAACTAATTATTGGAGTTTCGCTTTCCTTAATTCTTTTAGAAAATTTTTCTAAAATCTTCCTATTCTCGAAACCATCTTCTTTCTCATGAATCGTCGGATTTCCGTAAATATCAGCAATTAATGATAATAAATCTATATATAGCTCTCGATAAGTTTCTACAGTTTCTCCGGAAGATTGAAATGGATTTGAAAGTAGAAAAGTAGCGAGCTTTTCAAAATTAACTTTTTCAGAATCAGGGCTGAAAAAATCTTTTATAAATTCGGTTAAGCGATAGAATTCACGTTTTTCAGAATTCCCATGATCAAAAAGTACAAAGTTAACAAGATCATCCGTAAGAGGCATTAGATCTTTGCAATAAGAATGGCTAAAACCAGCTCCAAGTATAAAAACTTCATCTATCATAATCTTTTTGCATGTTAAAACGTCACGTCTTGTAGCCAAACTAGAACTTTCACTTTAAATAGATATTGTTGTCGACGACTACAAATTATACTTGTACACAAACTCAAATTTCTTCAAAATGGAAACAACTGGGGAATTTCCCCAGTCGCTTCAAAATCAATTTTCGCTTAATCGGAGGGGGAAGCGCCTACTTCTCCTTCCGAACTCCCTTAAAAGGTTCTCCATCGGACTTCTGGTCGATGAACCGTCCTGTTTCAGTATCCCTTTTAACGTAATTACCCGTTAAAGGATTCTTTACTTGGGAGCGGCCTTTGACCATTCCATTCCGATGACCATCACCTTTTGGTGGATTTGTCGCCATATTTACCTACCTAGATTCAAATATATGAATCCCGAAAAGCTCACGAACAAGGAAGGATTATGTCTCTATATGCCATCTTTCTAAAATTCAAAATTGGGTTCGAGTATTTTTCTAATATAAGAAATTAGAAATGTAGATAACGCCGAGGAACGTATCTACTTTGCTACAAGATTTGAACGATTGTTAGATATCGATCGAATATACAAAAATAGACCAATCAAGCTCAGAGGGGAGCTTCCGAAGCAAAGACGTTCCGGTTAAATATTGGAAGAATGAGAATAATGACAAAGGAACGGATAATGTAAAAGGGAGCGCGTCGTAAGGCCTAGGTTTCCCTTCTATCCTCCTAAAGTAATTATAGAGGTTGATAGAAAGCACTGAATTTTAATCCGCCGATTACCTGATAAGAAAATGATCAGGAGCTGAAATTCCAGTGAAACTGAATTCCAGAGGACATTTCTCTAAATACGAAACCATCACCTAAACCTACAAGGCGCAACTCGAACTTAGTTGGAATCGGGATATTGTTATCCTGAAAAGCAGTTTTGATTTCATTAAAATTGGTATCTTCGAAATACTTTTGAATTAAAGGCAAGATATCAAGCATTCGATCAACCTCAAAGACATCCATAATATTTGTTCCATTCGAACTCATACCACCACCGATTGGTGCATAGACTTTGTCCTCAATTGTTATCATTAGATTCAAACCTAATTTTCTTAACTTCTGACGGTTTTCTTCATTGGGTTCCAGTGATCCACGTCCAATTCCCCGCAATCGAAAAGGCTCAAGGAGTTCAGGCCAATTCGAATACAGAATTTCGATTAGTTGTTTTTTAGCAAAAACATAATCTTCATTATGAGGTCTGATATCAATTAGATAAGCAAATTCCGGATTGAAGAAAATGAAGAGAAGTAAAATCCGCACGTTTGTAGAAAAAGTCTGAAGGTGATTTCTTTTTGTTTGAAATGTGAAAATGGTTTATCTTCCAATCGTTTAATAGAAGATCATTATAATCCTGTTTAAAGGCATAACTACTGAGGTGGCCTTCAAAGTTATTACCGGATTTGATTTTTTCAAGAATTTCAGTGATTGCATTTTGATCTTCTAAATTAAGTCGGCTTCGCTTAATAGACAATTCTTTTGAAGACAGAACTTTCCTCGGTTGTGCCGAGACCAATTTTGATACTGAGTTCAAGTAAAGCCGTAAAATTTTATCTGGTTTATCTGCGTCCGGAATTTGAATACCGCGCGATGTGAAATATGCACGAGCCATCAATAGAAGATCATTTGTAAAATTCATAATAAGTTTGTTATTATTGAAAGGGTTTTTAATAACTATTAATCGGCAATTTTAAAGTTCAAAGAACTGATGTTAGACGAATAAAAATCTCAATCAATTTTATAATTGAACTCGATAGGATTTTTTCCGAGTTTAATTACTTTCTGTAAGCAAGAAACTAAAAGCACCTGCGAAAATTCAACTGTTCTCAAGAGATCATCATCGTATTGGAGGGTTCCTGGCTCCATAAAATGAGTTCCGAATTTCTTGGTTGGAATATCAATACCTCCATGTAAAAATTTAGATCTGAGATTATACATTTTTGAAATTAATTTTCTGCCTTTTTCATCTGATCCGAGTAGCGTAAAAATCTTCGATCGAACTTGATCCATTATTCCAGCAGACTCCTTTGTGAAAAGAGCTTCAATTCCAACCATTGACCACATTAACAAAAGCTCGTTGGTAGGTTGTGGAGTAAATAGATAAGTAAAAGCTGATATGGATCGTTCCACATTCGTGGAACTAAAGCCTGGCAATAACGCATCACCCTTCCTAAAGAATTTTATTACTTTACTTAGAGGCAAAGAATCGATAGGCGGCCAAACAATGTGTTTACTCATTTCAATTGCATTTGCAAAAGTTTTACCAAAAGGTGGAAGAGTTATGTTATATAAATTATTTATAATCACTTTTCCAAAATAAAATTCAAAAGCCCCTGGTTCTGATAAATGAACAATTAATAATAAATCGTAAATGAATTTAACGAAATAGTGACTGAACAGATGGAGAACAATATTCTCTTCAGAATTCGGATCATCTGCCCGAAATTTTCGAGCCTCAAAGCATTCGGATGGAACAAATTCTGTGATAAAGCAAATACTTTCCTCTGAAATCCCCTCTTTATCATTCTTACTTTGATAATTAATTTCAAATGAAAAGTTTTTATTTTCTGGATTATATAATGGTAACTTTCCGGATAACTTAATCAAGTCTGTTATTGCTCTTTCTCTTCTATCGAGCAAATCTATATTCTCTTGTCTTATTGGAGCTAATGGATACGTTGCAACAAAAGTAGCTTTTTCATTAGATTTTTCCATCGTTGTTTGATCTTAGCCGACTAGCGACACTTTGATGTATTATTTTTTTAATTTTATAAGCACAATAAAGTCACGCGTCAGGAGGTCTTGATATCCTTTTTTTACCCTTAAAGTAATTAAGTTCTTTTTTTACCAAGTCCTATAATATACTTATCGGTGTCGGTAGAAAACATTGGTTTTTAAGCCACCGATTCTGTTTTCAGATTATTCTTTTCAATCTCCGATTCACCTTCTGTACCAAAACATCGCAAGCCTCACCCCAATTTTTTTCATATCGATCGCAGAACTTCCATTTTGCTACAATGATCGCTTTATTCCAATTCAAGAGATCTTGATCCATTGACTTTCTTCGATAACGTTTTCTTAGTCTATCAATTTGTTTTGTAATTTTATACTTTTCAATTTTGAATTTAGGCTCTCGACTGCACCTTCCTTTTAACTTCTGCACTTGCATTCGGGAAGTATGAATCCAGAGTGCATCTTTAATTTTAATAAATTTCCCTTGATTCATCTTTTTCAAAATCCGCGATTCAGTTTCTTGCCAGGCTGTATATAGATCGTAGCAAAATTTAAGTTTTATTTTTTGAATTCGAAGGTATCCCTTCCAAGGATCAACGTTTCTCTCACTTTTCTCTTTTGAAGATAGCTGAAGCAATTTGATCTTGTTTCTGTTAAGACATTGAGACCAAGTTCGCCCTCTTACATCTTCCCGAGTCCTATACCAAGCCCATTTAATCCTTTGATAATGTCTGATTCGAAGTCGATCTACGATATTTCGAATCGAATGTTTCGGAAATTGAATTTCAATGCTTATTCGTTTCAATTCCTAACCTTCTTTGTTTTCTTTTCAGAGAAAGAATATCCTTTTTCAGAACCTCTAAAACGAATAATCTCAGCGGCTATTTCAATGATTTCTTCCTCGGAAATATGACGAGCGAGATACGAAATCGTCTTATCAACCAGATAATGATTCTCTATTTCCGATATCCCGACCTTCTTAAACGGCTCTCTCAGTTCTATTTCAGCAGTCAGCGGTGTTAAGATTCGACCCGTTAATGCACACTTACGATCGTATTTATCGAGAAGCTCGTAAAAATCATTTGCTGTAAATTTAAACGTAGCTTTTGGTTTTAGATTCTTTTCTGTCTTAGCCATTCAGATCTCCTAATAATTCCATTCTTCTCTTCTTATTGATTCCGTACTTATTCCTTCCACCAAACGTAGGATTCTCAAAAACAATATCTATATTTTCTTCAACCTTCTCCTTATTCTCATATTTGATCCTATCAAACGTATAGAGTACGTCGGGCAATTCCGGTATGAGTTTCTTAAGTATGTATTGCTTTCTTTCGTATTTGTTCTTTCCAACTTGTTTGATATTGGCGATTCCAAGTTTAGCCCATCTTTGAATAATCCGAAACATGGGCATGTGCGTTGTTAAATCTTTAAAGTCATGTTGCAATAGATTATAATCGGTTTCATAACTCAATTGATTCCAGATCGAATAAGCGACTGAGTTATAAAACTTTTCTTTTTGTTTTCTTAGCATTGGACCTGTCTCCATAAAATCCAAATAATCGATGTGAGCTTGTTTGAGTTGGAAAAGATGATTCTCATCGAATAAGAATCGGAATTTTTTACTGATACTCTTCCGGCTTCTACTATGATCCGAATGAATTCTTGTGAAAGTTGAGGGGGACGAATAAAGTAGGTTTTGTCTGTTTTTAAGAAGATTAATGAGTTCCTTGCCAGTTTCACGGGTGTTCTTAGAAACCCTATATCCCTTCCCTACATTCCGCAATAATCCTAACTTCTTCTTACCAACGAGCCTTTCTAAACCATAGACTCGAATTCCT
>NZ_QHCT01000015.1 GCF_003545885.1 Leptospira stimsonii | reverse complement strand
TTCGAGAGTTTCCCTGGGAGAAACGAAAGATCACGATCAGCATCGGAATTTCAACGTTTCCATTCGATTCTTCTTCGACATTCAAGAATCAGGATTGCGCTCTTCTTTTAATCGAGGCCGCCGACCAAGCGTTGTATCATTCGAAAGTAAAAGGAAGAGACAAAGCAACTCACAGCTTACAGATGAATTCCGGATGCGAACGATCGAAATGAAATTCTTAACCGCGACCCGGACACACTTTTTTTATCTACGGGACTTTTGATAGTTTATATGCTCCGTAAAAAATATTTCATCTTCCGCTTTTTAAATCGATTTTTTAAAAAAGAAACAAAACGTTTCGGTGAAATTTCAGAAGGCAACTACAGCCTGGATAAATTTTTCGATCTCTCTTTGGATATGTTATGCATCGCGAGACTGGATGGCTTCGTCCTTAGGATCAACCCTACGTTTCAGCGCGCATTCGGGTGGTCTTCCGAGAAATTGATGGGATTCGGAGTGTATACGTTTTTGCATCCGGAACATTTTGAATCCACAAACCGAGTTGTGGAGGATCTGAAACGAGGAAAACCTCTCATTTCTTTTCAGAATCGATATCTTTGCGCCGATGGAACATACAAACATTTTTCTTGGACCGCGTTTCCCGATCTAGAGGAAGGTTTAATCTATGCCATCGCAAGAGACATTTCTGAATCGATCGAGGCCAATCAAAAGATCAATCAACTCGCCGTAGAACTCAAGACCGCGAACTGCAAATTATTCGAACAGGCGTCTACGGATCCACTGACTCAACTCAAGAACAGAAGAGCCTTTGACGAAGAATTCGACAGACTCATTCATTCCCTACAACATAAAAAGGAAACACTCTCCGTTCTGATGATCGACGTGGACCATTTTAAATCTTACAACGATCAATTCGGTCATATCGAGGGAGATCAAATTCTAATCGAAATTGCGAGTCTTCTTTCCAAAACCTTAAAGAAAAACGATATCTTGGCTCGTTACGGAGGAGAAGAATTTATCGTCGTCCTTACGGATAACGAAGAACAATCGATTCTCACCGCTGAAACATTGAGAAGGACGATTCAAGATCATCGCTGGGATAAACGATCCATTACGATCAGCATCGGAATTGCCACGTTAGGAATCATCTCAGACAAAAATAAAAGCACAAAGGATTTGATAAACGAAGCGGACAAGGCCCTTTACGAATCGAAAACGAAAGGGAGAAACAGGTTCACTCATTTTCGAAGTTTAGTCCGCTTATAATCCGATCTTATTGATTCCGAACGATCTAGGTTTAAATATAAACTTAGAATTCAAAAAGAAGAATCGAAAATGGTAACCGAGATCGGAAAGGCAATCTTTCGGATTCTCATGGATCGGATTGGAAGTGGTTCGTTTTTTTTTATAAGGAAATTTCCAGAATCCGTAAAATCGATTTTACGTCGAGCCCACGATCAAAAGATTCAGCGATTCCTTCAATCTGAAAAAGAAATCAGACAAGACTGTCGGAAAAGCTCGGAATCATAGGCGCGAACGTTGGCACAGATTCCGTTCGCGAAACGGTTCGGAAAAATTCGAATCGATCGTAGTTCGTCCATTTTATGGGAGTTCCCACATTTTGTCGTATTTGTGATCTCTCTTTTATTGTGCTCGATGTTTAGATCGGATTGAGAAAAAGGTTTTATCTCCTCGGCAATTTCAGGAGCGGACTCTTTACCGAGGTGGACGGAACTCCGGTGAAATGTTTTTTTCAAAAAAGGGCGTGGATCCCTCGGCGATTCAAAAAAATTCTAACCTTCTTTTCCCTGGGTTGCAATGAAAGGTTCTTTCGGTGAAAGAAAATATCCGCTGAGGCTCGCAATCAAAACCGGAGTAAAGCTGTACAATCCGGTCAACTCGGACAAAAGGATCGTGGTAGAAATAGGAGTTTTGGTTACGGACGAATTCACAGCCGCCATCAAACAGATCATAAGAAAGGATTCGTTTTCGGTTGGAAGAATTCCAAAAAGAAATTTTCCCGCGCACGCCCCCAGAAAAAAAAGAGGAATGATCACCCCTCCTCTCCATCCGGTCGTGACGGTGGTCGTAATCGCAAAGGTCTTCCAAAAAATCAAACCCGCTAAAAAGACGAGAGTAAACCGTCCTTCTACGATTTGATTGAGCTGATCGTGACCGAAAAATCGTGTCAGAGGAATCTGCCAGGCGATGATTCCCAGAACAAGTCCGCCCACGGTAGTCTTCCAATAAATCCGTCCCGGAATCTTAGAATAAAGCCAACGGTTGGTCAAAAATAAACCGTGGAACATCCAACCGATTCCCGCACCCACGGCACCTAACAAAAGAGCATATAAGAAATCTTGAATATCGCCGGGAACGTATTGGGGAAATTGCCAAGTAGGCTGAAGACCGGCGTGGGTCATCCAAAGAAAGACAAAAAAAGCGGACGTGCTGGATAAAAACGCCGGTAAAAGCGCCTTGTAATACTCGACTACGTGTCTGTGCTGAAGAATCTCAAGCGCAAATAACGCACCACCCAGGGGAGAACCGAAAAGAGAAGTAAAACCTGCGGCCATCCCGGCGATCGTCATAGAACGGTATTCTTCTCCGGTAAGTCCTAACTTTTCCGCAAACCAGTTTCCAAAAGAACCAGTGATCTGAACCAGAGGCGCTTCCGGGCCCGCGCTACCGCCGGAAGAAATACTGAGGAGCGAAGAAAGCGCCATTGAAGGGTTCTGACTCGCCTCCAACTTTCCTCCCCTAAATCGTATATTATCGATTACTAATGAAATTTCTCCCGGTTCTCCGAGAAAGTGAATGATCAACCCGATCAGAAGTCCGGAAACAGTCATAAAAGGAATCGTTAGTATTCCGCTTATATTCGAAGCCCAATGAGTCAGGTATTCGATGAGCATCCAGAACGCGGCTGAAAACAATCCTCCTACAACTCCTAAAATCACGTAAAAAAACGTAAGCCTGGAAAGCATAAAAGGATTTTTTCTGGAAAGAACCAGAAGCGGGGATCGCAAGAGATTCGCGAGATTGATCATATCTTCGCTGTTAGACGAACTGAACTTCTTCTTTATTACCGGAAACGATTTCTCCGATCCAATGGACGGATTCTCCGGAGGATTCTAAAAATCGTTTTGCGGAATCCACATTCTCCTCCGAAACGATTACCATATAACCGATCCCCATATTGAAAGTGGCGAACAGTTCCAACTCTTCGAGTTTTTGATCCTTCTTGATCTTTTCAAAAAAGTATCCGGAAGGAATCTTTTCTTTGTAAAATTTCGCTTTGGATCCTTGCGGAAGAACTCTCGGAACATTCTCCTGATATCCTCCCCCCGTGATGTGAACCATTCCTTTTACCGGAACCTTTTGCAGAAGTTTTAATATACTTTCCACATAGATTCGAGTCGGCTTGAGCGCGTAGTCTTTTAAGAAACTTACTTGTTCAGGATCGGAAGGAAGGTGTTTTCCTTCCTTTAAGAGCAACTTTCGAATCAAAGAAAAGCCGTTGCTGTGAGGACCGCTCGATTCTAACCCGAGAATCTGATCTCCCGGTCGAACGGAATTTCCGTCGATCATAAGATCTTTTTCAACCGCTCCAACCACAAAGCCCGCGAGATCGAATTCATCTTCTTTCATTGTTCCGGGATGTTCAGCGGTTTCTCCGCCGAGAAGGGCTGTGTTCGAGAGCTTACAACCTTGAACGATTCCGGCAACGATCTGATCCATCTTTTCGGGATCCAGCTTACCGCAGGCGATATAATCCAAGAAGAATAAAGGTTCACCGCCGCAGACAAGGATATCGTTCACACACATCGCGACGAGATCGATTCCAACCGTGTTGAACGTATTGAGAAGCCTCGCGAGTTCTATTTTGGTTCCGACTCCATCGGTTCCGGAGAGAAGAATGGGTTGATTGTATTTTTTAAGAAAGCTTACGTCGAAAGCACCGGCAAAACCGCCGAGTCCGCCGAGAACTCTTGGGCCGTGAGTGGATTCCACGTTACGTTTGATCTTTTGAACAAACTCTCTTCCTTTTTCCGTATCCACACCCGCGCTTTTATATGTAATCTTCTCTTCCATTCTTAAGATCCCGGCTCTTTTTAGAATAGCTTGGAAAAGATTAAATCCCTGCACACAAAAAAAAACCGGATCCATACGGGAAATCCGGCACTTAAGGACGAAGATTCGGGAATTCAGGAAATCATTTCATCTGGTCGATCTGCTCCATCGCGGAGAGTTCTTCTTTGGCGGCAACTCTCGTTTTCAATTCTTTATCGCCCGGTTTTAGATCCACCGCTTGACCGGCTTCGATCAAAACCCTTGCATTATCCGATTTACGAGTGATTTCTACGGAGCCCTCTCTTACCGCAAAGGTTCCGGACTCGTCTTTTCCGTTCACTCTTCCCCAGAATTGTGTGCCACGAACAGCGGCGACAACGGTCGGAGTATCAACGGTCAAACTCTGACCTTTCGTGAGTTTCGAAGTTTTGATCAAGACGTTTCCATCCGAAACCTGAAAGGAAACCGTCTCCGCATTTAAGGTTGCAACCTTCGCGACACTTCCGCCTAAAAGCCGAAAGCTTCCGAGTTTGGAAGTCAGATCCAATACGGCATCGGTTTCGGTCCTTACGGTTTGTCGTTCGGAGACGTTCGTAAGAGGGGAAATTTCCTTCCCGGATTCTACGATGGAAGCCTTTCCTTTGAGAAAGGTGACGACTGCGTCCGAGCTTTCGGCGATCTTAGGTTTGCAGACATTCAAAAAAAATAAAACCGCGAGCGCGGTTCCTAAACGGATCATGATACACTCCGAATGAATCCTCTAAAGAGGAGTTTTCGTATTATACACGAATTCGAAAAAAACGGATCTAAATTTTAGGAAACGTTTAGGAAATTTATTTCAAAATTTTTTAAACGGACTTAGGAAATTTCTTTCCAAAGAAATGGCATTCTAAATTTAGGAAAAATATTTCTCAGATTCCGCAAAGTCGGAAGTTCCGGAGACGATCAAAAATTCAGCCCCCGCTGAGGTTGAGAATTTTTTATGTAGAGAACCTGCGTTTGCACGATGAAAATCGCCGGCTTTCAAAACAGTACCTGCGATACGGAGGTCGCCCGAAATCAAGAGACAATCCTCCGCACTTCCGTGGGAGTGTCCGGGAAAAACCGCGCCGGCTTCCATACGAATGAGAAGCGTAATCGTGTTTCTATGATTATCTTTGTTTAGAATTTTATAATCCACTCCGGGAAAGGCGGACTTCTTCCAAGGAGAATCGGATTTGCGAATAAAAAGAAAGTCCGCGTCTTCGTTTTCCTTATTCAAAACTTTGGAGAGAATTCTTTTCTTAAGGGAAGAATCCGGTTTTACTTCGGAAAGGGAAGCGATTCCAAAACCATGAAAGATATCCTCCAGGGAAACTTTCAAAGGAGAACGTTCGAAGACTTCTTTTGGAAAGACGATCGTTTCCCAAGTTTCCGTTATGTCCCTAGATCTTTCTTCGTTCATCTTTGAATTCCTTGGTAAAGAAGAATACGTCCTTGTTTGTTTCTTAAATTCTTACGCTTCCAACGTAGGTCCGGATCGTTTATTTTCCGATATCGTTTCGGATTTTTCTTTCGCATCGTTCGGGGATTCGAAATCTCCAAAGGTTTCGGAAGAGAATTCCCGCAATTCAAATTCGAATTCATTCTAGGAACTCCGACAAAGTTTGCGAAGAAGAATTCTCCTTGCAAAAACGCTTTTTCTCTGATAGAGAAGACCACGGCGCTTCCTCCCGCGAGCCCACCTCCTCCACCCGATTTGGGTGGGGGCCGAGACTTTTACGGTAAAATTGTAGGTGTTCCGACAAAGACCTTACCTGAGAAAAGGAGGACACCTTAACTTGGAAAAATCTTCTTCCCGATCCTTTCCGGGTTTCCATTTCGAAATTCCGAAAACCATTCTTTCCAACGTTATCTGTCACAGGAAAAAGAAACGAATCCTCAAAACCAAACCTTCTTTGAAGTTGGACTTGATTTTTCATCTTAAAGATTCCAACCTTTGAGTTCGTCACGAAGTTGGGTCAAACCGGTTCGAATTCGAGACTTCACGGTCCCCAAAGGAAGCTGGAATTTTTCGGCAAGCTCACTCTGGCTGAGTCCGCTCCAATACGCTTCTCGAAGAAGAATCGCAATCTCCGGAGAAAGTTTCGCAATCCCTTCTTGAATCCTGATTCTCAAAGAAGAATCGAAGACCTCCTGAAAAGCGGTGTCCTGAACGGAAGCACTTGGCGATTGGGCTTCTTGAAATTCAGACGTTCGAATTCTATTTTTGAAATCCTTGGATCTGACTTTCGAAATGGCCGCGTTACGCGCTATCGTAGTAACCCAAGTCAGAGGAGAAGAACGCCCTGAATCAAATTGTTCCGCTTTGTTCCAGAGAATCGTGAATACTTCCTGAAGGATTTCCTCACTCTCCTCTTTCTGCATTAGAATTTTATGAATGATCGAATAGATGAGATTTCCGAAGAGATCGTAGAATTTTTCGAGAGCTCGAGGATCTTTTTTCGAAATCCCGTAAATAAGCCGAATCGCTTCTTGAGTTTTATTTCCGGGGGAATTAGAATCGGCATCTGTCATCGACTCAAACTCCGCTTTTTGAATTTAAAAGTCGATCTGCCAATTCGAAATGAAAATTTTCTTCGCTATTGAGAAGAAGTTTATAATTGATCCCCTCTCCTTCCGTCGATCCTAAATTCGGATTCTTTTTTCCGAGAGAATTCAGAAGGTGTTTGATCGTTCCCGAGTTTCCGTCATACAACTTGAGTTCAGGAATATTCTTCAAAAGAATCTCCTTTAGAAAAACATAATGTGTACATCCGAGCACCACGATCTCAACACCTTCTTCCCTCAGTTCTTTTAAAATCGGTTTCAGATATTCCTCCGCACCGACAAAGTCCCCCCGATCCACAAGTCCAGCAAGTCCGGGGCAGGAAACCGGAAGAAGAAGATCGTCCGCTTTCAGATCTTTTTTTAGTTTTTGTAGTTTTTCTTCTTTCTGAGTAACGGGAGTCGCTAAAAGTGCGACCCTCTTTCCGGGGTTTTGTAAGATTGCAGGCTTGATCGCGGGTTCCATTCCGAAGATAGGTATGGAAAATTCCTTTCTCAACGTTTCCGCCGCCGCAGAAGTGGCTGTATTACAAGCGAGAAGAATCGCTTTCACGTCCTCTTGGACCAGACGTTTGCAAACGTCTCTCGTAAGTTCTAAAATCGTGGAGGCGTTTTTTTCGCCGTATGGACTGTTTTTCAAATCTCCAAAGTAGATCACTTCCAGTTCGGTCTCGTATTTGAGAATTTCCTTGAGCACGGAAAGTCCGCCCATCCCGGAATCCATCAACCCGATCTTGAGCGGCTCTTTCAATTTGGAGACTCCATTCTTTAGACGAAGTTTGACGTTAGGCGGAAGCGATATACTCGCCGATCTTTTCTCGAAGTGTCTTGTAGATCCAGTTGAACTTTTCTTCGTCTTCCTCGAGTAAGGTGACTCGAAACCCGTCCATCTGGGTGCAAAACGCCGACAAAGGAACCACGCAGATTCCGGTGGACGCGAGAAGATAATACACAAATCTTCGATCGTTCGCGGCCTGTGCAAGAAGCGGCTGAATAAAATCGGCCGCCTTCTGATTTTCCACCTTTAACTTCATGGAAGAATTCAGAACCCCGTCCTCAAATGCGACGGTAAGATAGAACGCGCCTTTCGGCTCCACCACCTTGACACCTTTGAGTCCTGCGAAAGCCTCGGTCGCAAGACGCGCCCTCTTTTTAAACTTCTCATTTCGTCTTTTGAGATGGGGAATGAATTCGGGGTGAGAATAAACTTCCGGAATCGACATCTGCGGAAGCGTTGTCGAACACACCTCCAACATCTTTGCGTCTAACAACGATTTTACGTAACGACTAAAGACCGGATCCTTATCCTTGTTAAAGATCTCGAGCCATCCGCAACGTCCTCCCGGCCAAGGAAATTCCTTCGAAATGGAACGAAGCGCCATTCCGGGAACCTTATCTCCGATCACCTCCGAAAGATGAAGCGGTCCTGCGTCGGAATAATTTACGTGCGCGTAGGTTTCATCGCAGATCAACATGAGATCGTATTTTTCGCAGATCGTCACGATTTTCTTCATTAGAATTTTATCATAGACCGCGCCGGTCGGATTGTCCGGGTTGATAAGAAGAATTCCGGTGATCGAATCGTTGTAACGAACCTTGTTTTCTATATCTTCCAAATCAGGCATCCAGTTGTTTTCCGGAAGAAGATTGTATGTGAGATGTTCGTATCCGCTATGTGCGGCTTCCGCGGAGGAGATCGTCGAATACGCAGGACTTGGTCCGAGAACGCGCGCTTCCCTTCTCATAAATCCGAAAATCTTCGCGACCGCGTCTCCCAAACCGTTGAAGAATAAAAGGTCGTCCGCTGTGATCTGGGCCCCACCTCTTTCGTTCACTTTTTCGGCTAAGAACTTTCGAGTCGGTTCGTAACCTTGCGTGGCCGTATAGGCCCAGGATTTGTCTTTGAGAACCAGATTGGAAACGATCTCCTTCATCCAAGCGGGGACAGTCTCCCCTTTCTGAATCGGATCTCCTATGTTCTCGTAAGTGATCTGAAGACCCAATGCCTCCAGTTTTTTTGCGACGGCTACGATCTGTCTGATTTCATAGATCAGAGCATCGGCTCCGCTGTGAACGATGTTCCTTCTCATCCCGTCCTGCCCTCTTTTATATATTATCAATTCAGCATGTGAGTTTTAAAACTGCGATAGCGATTGTAGCGGAAATTCCTTTAGGAATTGTAGCGAAAAGCGCGGTCGCGAGCCTTCTTTTGAAAAAATTTTTGCGAGCGAATCGCCCGAAACTTCTTCTTACAAACCCACGGTTTTTATTTTTGTATCAATTTTACCGGGAGTTCCAACATCGTTTTGTCCCGGTAGATTCGGAGCTTGATCTTGCCCCCAAGTCCCACTATTCCAACCTGTTCGCGCAGATCATTAATATTTTTGATCGGAGCTCCGTTCGCCTCGAGAATAAAATCATAACGTTTGATTCCTCCGACTTCCGCCGAAGACTGCGGATCCATATCGTAAACCAAAACCCCCGTCCAGGAATCCGGAATTCCCAAAGCCGTTCTATGATCCGGAAGTGGCACAGTCGCCATCACTCCCAAGATCGCCGGTCGTATATGCCTTCCTTGATTGGCTTCGATCATTCGTATGATCTTGAGCGCGTAGTTGCTCGGAATCGCAAATCCGATTCCGGAGTTCCGTCCAGTCTCACTTCGGATCAGACGATTGATTCCGATGACTTCTCCGTAGATATTTAAGAGCGGACCTCCGCTACTCCCGGGATTGATCATGCTGTCGGTCTGGATATGCGTCTGACCCGTTTCGTCCAAATCTTCCCGATATTTTGCGGATACCACCCCGACGCTGAAAGAACGTTCGAGACCGAAAGGGGAACCGATCGCGATCGCCCAATCTCCGACTTCGATCTGATCCGAATCGCCAAAAACGATCGGGGTCAGTCCCGAACCTTCCCGGATTTTTAAGAGCGCGATATCCGCTCTCTCGTGACTTCCCACGTATTTTGCGGAATGGATTCCTCCGTTCGAAGTGATCACCTCGATACTTTCCGCGCCTTCGATGACGTGATAGTTGGTAACGATATATCCTTTCTCATGAACGAAAAATCCGCTCCCGAACGAAGCAAGTCTTTCGTTTCTAAAATCGAAGTAGTGATAAGGATTGGAAATCGATTCGCTCTTTTTGGTCCGAATCGAAACGACCGAATCCTTCACGAGATGATAGACGTTTCGAAACGAATTTTGAATTTCGATCGCGGACTTCTGTTCTCCGGGAGAGATCGGTCTTTTGCCGGAGAAAAGAGAAGACAGAGCGCAATCCTTCGGAAAAATCAGAATCAGAATGAGAACGGCAAGAAGAATTCCGTTTATAACGACGATCCTTGGAAGTGTTCGTAATAGTTCCATGTTAGGACCTAAATTCTCTCCTGGCGATTTTCAGAACAACCGGAATTCGAAATACCCATTGTATCTTATAAAAATCCTAATTCTTCTTTTCTGCGTCTTGAGTTTTCAAAACTGCGTGGGTTATCTCTGGCATTTGGGGACCGGACAACTCGATATTCTTCTCAAAAGAAGACCGATCGAAGAAGCTCTCAAAGATCCGAACACACAAGAAGAATTAAAACGAAAACTCCAAGAAGTCGAACGCTTTCGGGAATTCGGAATCGAAGAATTGGCCTTAGAACCAGCCGCTGGTTTTAAATCCTTCGTTCAACTCGAAAGAGAAGAATTAGGTTGGCACGTCGCGGCCTGTTATCCTCTCAAATTGGAATCTTATACTTGGTGGTTCCCAATCGCAGGAACCGTTCCTTACAAAGGTTATTTTAGTTTGGAAAAAGCCAGAGAGGAAGAAAAAGAACTCAAAGAAAAAGGTTTCGATACAAGAATTCGGATCACCGCAGGCTACTCCACCCTCGGCTGGTTCGAGGATCCGATCTTCTCCTCCCAGTTGGACGGTAAGCCTTACGAAGTGGCTTCTTTGGTGTTTCACGAGATGGCGCACGCGACCGTCTATTTTCCGGGAGACTCCGTCTTTAACGAGAGTTATGCGAGCTTCGTGGAAGAGGAAGGAACGTTTCGTTTTTTGGAATCCCTGGAAGGAAAGGAAGGCCCGATCAAAAAGGAAATTCTTCTTCATAAGGAAGAATCGCAGAAGTTCAAAAAACTTTTGGTAGAAACCGCGGGGAAACTCCAAACCATCTATACTTCTCAAGCGGATGACTCCGAAAAATTACAAACGAAGGAACGGATCCTCAACGAATTCAAGGACGTTCTTTTCGCTTTAAAAGAAGATTACAAAACGTTCTCTATGGAAAAACTCTCAAAGAAGAATTGGAACAACGAGGACTTCGTCGGTTATCTCCGTTACCATTCCGGTTCCGATTTTTTTCGGAAGGAATTTGCAAAGGCCGATTTTAACTTTTCCAAGTTTCACGAAAGGATGAAGTCCCTCGTCCATCTTTCCAACGAGGAAAGAAAGACGTATCTGCAAACTTCCTCCCAACCATAGCCGGATCGTTAGGATTCAAAGACTCACTTCGAAAATTCACGACGGAAATCGTACCTATTTTTTTTGAGAGGAGAAACTATATGAAAATCGACGATTTTAAAAAGATCCGTTGGAGTTTATTTTCCGGAAATCCGATCTTAAAGGGTCCGAAATTTTCCCCTCTGATCGCGGATCCATCCCTTCTCCTTTCATCCGAATCCCCGGACGGAAAATATTATCTTTTCTGCCATACACTTTTCGGAATCCACCGTTATGAATCGGGAGACGGAATCCATTGGGACAAAGGCCTGCTTCTTTTTCGACACGCAATGAGACCTTTCATATATAAGGAAAATGATATATTCTATTTATTGTATGAACGTTATACGGCATTTCAGATCGTTTTTTCCTGGTTTCCCTTCTGGAAATGGAATTCAAGAATCGAAATACGAACTTCAAACGACTTAAAAATCTGGTCGAAGCCAAAAACGATTCTTAGACCGGAATTCTCCTGGCATCGGAATCCACATTTTGGGAATTCGGTCGGCAATCCTTGCCTGATCAAAATCGAAGATCGATATCGACTCTACTATAGCGGGTCCTTGAGTTGGATTCCGGATTGCGGTTTTTGTGAACCGACCCATATCGGAATCGCGGAAGCGGACGAAATCTTCGGTCCTTTTTGGAGTTTTCCGAATCCGATTCTTTCACCGGACCATTCCTTTCGAAACTTGGCAAGCGGCGCTTTAAAAGTTCTCAAAGTCGAAGACGGATTTATCGGTTTTGAAAACTGCATCTATCAGGACGCAAAAGGTAGTTCCGGATCTGCGATCTTTCTACTCTTTTCTTCCGATGGACTCGAATGGAATTTTCTTTCTCCAAAACCGATTCTTGCACCTTCGACTGGTTGGATGCGAAGTCACGTCTATGCCTTGGATGTTAAATTCGATCCCGGATCTAACCGATGGCTTCTTTATTTCAACGCAAGAAACGACTGGCATTGGACCAAAGGTGAGGAAAGAATCGGTTTGATGTATGGAGATCTCTGAATCTCATTCTTCCAGTATAAAACTGTTCGTATACAGACGATAACCGTTCCAGACACGATCTAAGGGATAAGCTTCCTTGATCGCATCCAAGGATTCCTGAAAACGAATATAAAGAGGAACTCTCGTGCGACTTCTCTTTGTTAGGCGCTTTAAAAAATCGATATGGGCCGTATCCGTTTGATCTCCGATAAACACAACGCCCGGACCGATAAAGCCCTGAGCGAGCCAATAAAAGGTATCCCGATAGTTTACGATATCATACCGTTCTTCATCCAGATAAGAAGAAGTAAAAATCCAATTTCCTTTTCTCTGAGGGCCCAAGGAATCCGAAACATTCTTGCCTCCGATCGCGAGACTCACTTGATTTACGATTTCCAGAGGATATTGAAGAACATACAGACGGCTTTTCGGATCGGAACCGAGGTCCCCGGAACCTACTTCCAAGGATTGCAGTTCTTTGAGAGTTTTTTGCCAACTCTCTTCGGATTTCGTATTCGCTAAAAATTGAATCTGATAATCGGGATTGAATTCTTCCTTGGTGGAAAAGATCGGATTTGCAATCAAAGATTCCGGATCGTTCACGAGATAAAAACGATCTTCGGTTCTAGGGACCAAAGGAACTCGAAAATGATAGGAACTCAGATAAAGATAGGTGAGTTTGTTCTTTGAAAGTTTGATTCCCTTTCGGTATTCGTTTTCCAATTCCTCTCGAAGTAAAACCTCGTAGCCGCCCCGGGATGCCTCTTCGAGATATTGAAACAAAGCCGCTCTAAATTTGCGGTTGTCTTTGATCGCGAGATCTCCCTTTGATTTTCCTTTCGTAAAACGGATGTAAAACGATTCCAAACCAAGATCCATCACGGATAGAAATTCCTGATCCTTCGGAAGTTTCTCTTTCAGTTTTTCGGAAACGGATGCAAAGACGGGCATATCTTTGTAATCGGAGTTTCGGTTTAAGATCAGTGATCGATTGAGCGAAACCAAATCCTTCGCCAATGCGAGATCGAAAAACACTTCTGAATTGTTCTTCTGAAAGGACAACTTCTGCAAGAACGTAATCAGATCCAATAGTTCGATTCTTTCCTTCGAGTGAAACGGTTTTCCTTTTTTGGAGCGAACGATTGTATTTAAGAATTCTACAAATTCCCCAGGAGTTTTGGAAACGGCCTTGTCGTAGAGGGACAACCATTCTCCACCTTCGGCCTCCGAGCTTGCGGAAGGTTTTAAATTCTTATGTAAGTTTAACTTTGCTAAAAAGACATTCTTTTCTTTGAATATAACTTTGAAATCGTCTCCGATCTTGTATTTCGAACCGATCGTTTCGATCCATTCCTTACTTTTAACGAGTTCTCCTCTGGATAAAAGCGCCTGAGAATAACCCAATATCATCCGAAGCGCTCTTGATCTTGCCCCCACACCCCATTCGTATTCAACGAGCGAATTGGCCAGTAGATCGACTTCCTCATTTTCTTGGAACGGGACCACGTATAGAATCAGATGATAGAGGAGACTTCTTTCCTCAACATCCAAGGATTCAAAAAGTTTGGAGGAATTTCCATGGACTTCCGAATACAAGGAATAAGGCGAAAACCAGGCTCCGGTCATTTCGCGTTTCCAATTTTGGAACAATCTTTCCCGAAACCTTCCCGTGTCCTCTTCCGCTTCTTTCTTTTTCAATACCTCGAAAGCCGCGTCCCAATTTCCGGAAAGAATCAAATACAAGGTTTCCTTTCTAAAAATCTGATTTTTAGAAAGATTGGCTCCTTGTAAAAAATATTTCTGAGCCAACAATCCTTGTTGGATTTCCTCGACCTCTTTTCTTTCCTCGGAATCGTATGCCAACTCAATCGCATTTTTATAAGCGAAATCCCCCGTTTCGAGCTCGTATTGATTTCTGGAAAGTTTTAGAATTTGTTTATAATACAGATACGGATCGTAAAACGGGGCGATCCATTTCGGCGATACTCGAAGCGAGGAAGATTGCACCGGGATCCCGGTCGCAAGAGAATACAACGCTTTTAAAATATTCTTTTTTCCTAAATCTTCCACATCCTCGAACGAATATGAATCGCAATCTTTCGGGTTTCGATCCAAATAACAGGTGAGTAAGGCGGAAAAAAGAATCGTGTTCTTTTCTTCTCGGTTTTTTAAAACCTCCGAGTAGATTTCCTTGATAGAATTGTTCGGAGAAAGTTTCCATTTGAGTCTTAGAAGATCCAATTCCCCGGAAACGAGCAGACTTGTGTCCTTTCTAACGGAACGAAACGAATATGCGTGCGAATAAGCATCACGAATCCGATCCTTTCTCTCGTGTTCCCTCGCCGATTCGTAGGATTTGTTTCCGATCCGATTTTCTTCCTTGATCCTCAATAGACTCGATCCTAAAAAGAAAGTTCCGGAAAGAGGTTTTAAGAATACTGTCTCGGGTGGACTTTTCGCGCAGGTTTCTTTCAATAAACAGAAAACTACACTTCGAATTCCGGAAGCATTCAAGAGTTCGTAGATTTCGCCTAACTTACCGATTTCGGCAAACGAATCGTCGTAAAACAAAGCCGAAGAGATTTCGTTTCGATTGTGAAAAAGATCCTTGAGAGGCAATTCCTTCTCGGACAAACTTTCACCGAACGAGTTGTCTCCTTGAATCTTCGGAAATCGAGAGACAATCAAATCCGTATCCAATAGACGGGAAAGAATTCTCCCTGGCTCCGTTTTTTGCACGGTCAACGTAGAATCATTGTTAGGCGCTCCTTCCAGAAGCGCTACGGATCGAAGAGGTCGAAGATCTTTTTCTTGAAGTGTTCGAAGGTGAGAGGTCCTAAAAACCAATGAATGATTTACCGGAAGAAATTCCTTCACAGATTGAAAATCGATTCCTCCATCCAGTTGAACGAACCAAAGTTTTTGGCTCGCAAAGGAAATTTTTCCTGAATTTGCGATTTGCTTTAGAATCTCCTCCGGTCTTCCGGTCGAATTCAAATATTCTTCCGTCGTAGAACTTGCCCAATAGATTCTTACCTTAGAATCGTATGATTCCATTCTTAGATAACCTTCTCCGCTAGAAAGAAGTCCGATCGCGGAAGGTTCCTCGGCAAAAATTCCCAAGTAGCCTTCCAAATTGGAATTTTTCGACTTCATATCAGAAAGGATTTTTTCGAGATCCTTCGAGAAACTTTGATAATCCTTTTGAACGGAATCGGACTTTTCCTTTTTTTCCAAGGCGCTCTGGATCGCGCCATAGGCAAGTTTTTGTTTTTTAAGAAGATTCTGGAGCTGATTTACGTCAGCCGTGAATTCGGGGTCATCCGACTCGTGAGGAAGCCTCACAAACTGTCTATAAAGGTTGATCCTTTTCAGCCGATCAAGACTTTTGAATCCATCCGATAACTTTCCGGACTCAAAATGAATCTCGGATTGTATTTTAAAAAGTTTGCGTATTACAAAAAGTTTAAGCTCCCCTATGAGATGCGGATGAGATAACAACAGTGAGGATGCCTTGTCGATCTTCTCCTTCGCCTTTGTATAACTCTTCTCGTTTCTGAATATTTCCGCCTGAGCGACGAGGCATTCTATCCATTCCTGAATATAATAAAATTCGTTCGCGGATTCCGCGGCGAGATCCAAAAGTGTTTTCGCCTTTTCATCATCTCCGAGTCTCACGTAAAGTGCCGCGCGACTCAAAGAATGAAATATCCTTTCCCGTCTCGAGTAGGGATCGGCAGGTAGTCCTATGATTTCCTTCGGAACCTGGGAAGGGTTTTCTAAAAGGCCGGCCGCCAATCCGAACATTTCAAAGCCGGTGCGCGTATCGGAAAGACGAAAGTATTGCTCTCCTAAATAATAATATACTAATGCAAGGGTCGGGTCATGATCCGGATTCGCTCCATAGAAACGGAGCAGACATTTCTTTCGTTCCGAATGGATAATTTCTTCGATCAATCGAGTATCACCCAAACATTGATCCACGAAACTCCACTTGGCTCCGATCAACCTTTCCAGGGCGGTGTTTAAGGTTTCCGCCTCGAGTTTGGGATCTTCCTTTGAATTCTCCAAATGTGCAAAAAAAGAATAGAGCCCTCTTCGAAACGAACTCCTCGCCTTGGATATGAACCCTTGATCGGTTTCGAATTTTTCGGCGTCTTCATAGAGAGCCGTCGCAGTTTTGAATTCTTCCCGTTTGAAATGAAGATATCCCAAATCGTTAAACGAATTGGATCGAATGAGAGCCCCTGCTAGAGTGGAACCGAGTCCTTTGGCTTTTACGTAGGAAAGACGAGCGTTGATTTCTTGGATCGCTTTTTCGATCTCGTAGGATTGTATGAGATTGTTGACTCGAATTCCGCTCGTCATCAGAGGCTGAAACTTAGGCGAAATGGCCTCAGGAAACCTACCTTCCCCGGAAATTCTGACTCCGTCGGGAACCGCGACGTCCCAGACAAAATCCCAGAAGTAATCCCAAAACGTAATTTTGACTCCTTTCGGAATCCAATCCGCTCCTCCCCTGCCGGAAGAAATTTTCTCCGCCTCTTGTAGATGCGATTCGGATAGTTTAAATTTTCCTAATTTTTGATAACAGAGCGCAAGACCGTTGTGAAGATTGACCGGATCGATCCAACCCTTGTCTCCGTTGAGAGAAAGTGCATCCTTGTAAAACAAAACCGCATTGGAAAATTCTCCGGACTCCATATAAGAAAGACCGGTTAACGTAAAAAGAAGCGCTAGTTTGAATTTATACTGTTGTAATTTTTCAGGACTATCCTTTCCGTTAAGCGTTTTCTTGGATTCGTTTTCAAAATAAAGACTCGCGGCCGATTTAAGTTTTCCAACGGCAGACTTATAATCCGCCACATAGATTGACGACCTCGCGGAATTAAAAAGGAACATCGCCTTCTGGCGGTAATTCTCGAATTGAGTTTTGGAAAGGATGTAACTGGAAAGAGAATCAACTTTCGAATATTGTTCGTTGGCTCTAGGATAATTTTTTAATAGGAAATAGTTGTTTCCGAGATTTAATCTTAGATCGGAAAGCGCTTTTTTGTTTTCGAAATTCTCACCTAACAGTTCGAGAACCTGGCTATAGAGTTCGATGTTTTCTTCGAAATTTTTCTCGGGGAAATATTTTTTATAAACGCCGGAATACGTTTCCTCGTCCGTCGGCTGATCCTCTCCGGATTTTCTCCCTTTTAGAATATCTACGTATTGATACATCCAGCCCAAAAGTTGATACGCTTCGTAATATCGCGGATCCGCGAATATGATCCATCTCAATTCGTATTCGGCTTGTTTAAAGTCCCGAAGGATCTCTTCCTTTCTCGCGGAAGTCATCGAATTGGCGGCGTTGTAATATGTTTCGCGAATCACGCTCCGATTGACCAAGTAATAGGCGTAGCCGTAGAGAGTCGCCAGGTCCAAAACGGGACGCGATCTCGGGACGGCAATTTTATAATACTGATTGATATAGGAAAGTCCTTCTTCTGCGAGAGGATCGACACTCGTTATGTCGATGATGTCGATCTGTTTTAGAAGCGCCTTTTGTTTTTCTTCGCTTAAAAAACTCGCGAGTTTAAAGACGGAATCGACCATCATCCTTTGATAATATACCGCATATTCCTTATATAAGGTTTCCAAAAATAAGTTTCTACTTTTTACGAGGAACATGTTTTCCGTATTGTAGAAGTAATGAAACGCCGCGTCCTGAAGGTTGCCTCTTCGATCGTGATCTCTCGCCTTGTTCTCGAAGTAAATAAAGGATCGTTCGATTTCCTTTTCATCCAGATCCACTCCCAAAAGCGGATCGTACTTTTCCAAATAGATTCTCAATTCATCAAAGGATTTCTGCACTTCGCCAAGACCTTTAAAGTTATCCGATTTCAAAAGATGTCCTTTTAAAAAAAGCGGATCGTTTTCCGAAACGGAGGAAAGAAAAGAATTCATCAAAGAATTACTTTCTTCAAAGGATCCTTTCCCGTTCAAACCCAGCGCTTTGATATACAAAAAATACTGAAACAAACGTAGGGATTTTTTTTCCAACGAATTGGTTGTGATTCCGATTTCAGCGGCGCCGATCCTTTCGGAAAAATTCTTACCTTCCAAAACTTCCCGATCAATCTGGGCGTAGAGTAACTTTAAATCTTCTTTCCCTGCTTTCGAATCGTTAGCGATCGAGTAAAAGGAATCCGGAATCTTATAAGAATGTGCGGATGCGTTTTTAAACTGAAGATCTCCCGATTTTCTATAGATATCCCGGATACGATAGTATTCCGGAAAGTAGTTAATTTCATTATATATCCTTAAAGATGCTGTAAAATCTCCGATCTTCTGAGAAAGATCGCCTTCCTCTTCCAAAAGCGACGCTAAAATATCCTTACTTACGGACGGAACGGAACGAATCTGTTCATAATACTTTTTTAATTCTTGAATCGCCTGTCCGACGTTCGACCTACGCTCTTCCGCCAAAAACAAACCGTAGGCAAGTCCTTTCGAAGGATGAAGACGAGAAGCTACAATTTCCTTCTTTGTGTTTTCGGCGGAGTTCGTCCTTCCGGAATCCCGTGCTTCTTTGTATTTCAAAAGGAGCGCGCGAGAATGGATCAATGGAAAAATAGGATCTTCCGAAAAATAGAATTCGATCGCGTCGACGGCCAATAAAAATTCCTCAAAGCTCTGTTTGTCCCGATACTGAAGCGCAAGTTCGAATTGGGAAATGATATCCTTTTCCTTCGCAACGGACCCGGATGCGGGAATAAAATAGATATTTAGAGTATTATAATATGCGGCCGTAAAAAGAATCGAACCTCCGTTAAACGAAGAAAACTTGGAATCGAATAAGGAATCGTTTCCGGAAGTCAGCTGACGTACCGTTCCCGTTTTCAGATCTTTTCTAACGATTAGACTGTTATCCCTTTCGTCCAAACGTCCGTTTCCATTCGTATCGTTTCGAATCGAAGTATAATACAAATAACGTTGATCGGTGGAGAGAGAGGGTGAAAAATTCAAATAAGAATCCGAGGTGATCCGTTCCGTCTTACCGGAAGCCACGTCCAAAACGAATATATCTCCTGAGTTCGACGATTCATAGGAAAGATACACGATCTTTTTTCCATCAGAGGACCAAACCGGGGACGTTCCTCCGTTTTGAGTGAGCAGTTTCATCGGCTCCTTTTCTTCGGTATCCAGCACGATCAGATTCTGAACTCCCGGACTCAGGCGATCGGAGGAGAATACGACGTGTCGATTGTCCGGGGAAAAGGAAGGATCCGTATCCGTAAATCCGTCCTTTTTGCCGGGAACATCATAATTAGAATTCGTTAATACAATAAAATCCGAATTTAGAAATCTTTTACCTTGGAGAATTTTTTCCGCCCAATAGGACGGATCCATCTCGAGTAAAACGATATCACCGGAAGAATCATATTGTTCCGAGACGAAGACCAACTTTGTCCCGTCCGGACTGATCGCGGGTTTTAACTCGGGAGCCGGATGTTCCGTAACCGGAACCGTGATCGAACTTTTGAGATCTCGAAACCAAATATCGTAATTCCCTTTTTGACCCGTCGTATAGAAAAGATATCTTCCATCCGCTGTTGCGGAATTGTATAAGTTATTTCCTCTTTGCACCGTCAGAGGAAAAGGCTTCTCGTTTTCCGGAGTAAAATAATTTACCGCGATCGAAGAATAATTGAATTCAAGAGGTTTGATCTTCGCGCTCGATTTCAGCAACGCGCACTGATAGAAAAAAATAAAACCGAAAAGCCAGGAGAAACGAATCATCTCAATCTACTCCTTTCGCACCCATTTACCCGGAGACTTTTCGTAGTATTCCCCTTTTTCGACAAGACGATACCAGGTTTGTTCCAGATGAGAGCGGACGTCGGTCGAAGATTCTTTCGAATCCGTTTTGGTTTCCGCTCCTATCTTGACGGAAATCACCTTGTTCCTGTGTTCGTTCGCGAGTGCGACGATGGAATCGATTCTGGATTTGATTTCCTTTTTCGAAAGTTCGTTTTTGATGCCGGCTTCCGCCGCCGAAGGATTGATTCTGAGTTTGCCGTCCCTTCCTTCGGCGAGAAAACCTTCTTCTTTCCAGGTCTTAATTTCCGGAGCGAGATACGCAAGAGCCCTTAAGGACATTAGAATATTCTTATCTCCTTGAGAAAACGTGTCCCCGGAATAATCCTTCTTCCAGATTTCCGAACCCGCGGAAGAAGTCTTGATGGAAGAAATGAGCCATCCGTCCTTTTCAAGAATCCGATCCTCTCCGATCATCTGTTTCTCAGAGGAAGTTTGCGTTTGTGTAAACGTGATCAAAGGAGACTTGATGATACAATCCGAAAGTAAAAATCCTAAGAATAGAATACGAACGTGCGAACTAAAAATGAGTCGTTTCATGTTTTGAATTCTCCTATTGATACGTGTCGATCTCGGATCTGGCTCTTTTTAAGAAATTTGCCAGAGGCATTCTCTGTTGTGAAATCTGACTGTTTTCCAAATTGATGATCGTATTTAAAATAGAACGTTTGAATTGAATGACAGCGTAGACGAGCCCCTTGGAAAGTTCGACTTCGATCTTATCCACTGCGTAACTGTTGTAGATAAAATCCGTAAAAACATTAGAAGGAGTGAATATGTTTACCGCGCTTTTAGCAAAGTCCTGACCGATCTGAAAGACGCTAAAGAAAAGATTTATATTCGGGATCGGATCCGCGAGATTTCGACCGGAAACGTTCAGATCGGCCTTGATCTTTCCGTCGTCGATCTTGGATCTGCTTTTCGGAGGAAGAAGCTGTTTTAGATCGATGTCCTTGATCTGAACGACGGCGCTGAATTCCATCTTCTCCGGTTTTCCTTCGCCCACGTTCACGAGAATATCCTTTCCGGTTACAAGTCCGTCTAACGTTAGAATTTTCAAATATTCCAATTTGAGAAAATTTTCGGAATAGTCGATCCTTGCGGAAAGACCCGGTTGTCCCGCTTTCGGTTTAACATAGTCAAAAGGAAGTCCGCTGATGGAAGGATGAGTTCCTACGATCTGTCTGATCGTAAAATTCGGCGCCTGAATTCTTCCGTAGGTTTTGATAAACTTTTCTTTGTTCCCGTCTATAAGATTTGCGGTCGTTTTGAGCGCGAGATCGTGGATAAACGGAAATTCCGCATTCATTCCTTCCACCTGATAGAGTTTACAATCCTCGCCCGGACAAAATCCGTTCGCATAACCCAAGTTCGTATTTTTAGAAAGAAGTCTCCCGCTTGCAATGGAATTTTTCAGACGAAAGTCGATCGAAAACAAACCTTCAAAAGTAATCCCTTTGAAAAGATAGGCAGGTTTTTCCGATTTCATAACGAGACTTCCCTTGAGGTCCGGGATCAGATCGCCAAACACGCCTTCTGCGTTCTTCGTTGCTTTGTTTAGATTCCCGCTCGCTTCCATCTTAAACCTGGAATCGAACGCACTGAGAGTAAACTTCGGAAGTGTAATGGAAGAATCCTTTGCGATCTTTACATCCAAATCCAATTTCAAATCCGGAACTTGGATCCCGGGAAGATCAAAAAGAAGTTTTCCGGAAATCGTTTGAGCACCTTCGACAAGTGTATAATCCACGTTTCCATCGAGGTTGATCTGACTACCTAAGTTAGTTCGCACCGGAATCAGACTTTCTCTCAGCGAAAGTGGAAGTGTAGGTGTTAGGCGGTCGAGCGTCGTTTTCAATTGTAAGGAAGAAAGCGACATTCGAAATCCTTTTTCTAAGGAAAGGAATCCTTTTGCAAAAATCGATAGAGATTCCTTACCTTCCGCGCCCTTTGTGAAAAGAGAAAGTGAATCGAGCCTTACTACGCTCGGAACAAAGGGTTTTTCGAATCGAATCTGGGACTTGAGATCGAGGCCGATCGGAATCGGAGAGGATTTCCCTCTTCCCATCGGGAAACGAAAACCTCCGATCTGAACTCCTCCCAATACATTCAAAAATTCGAATGAACCACCGACCTTCAATTTTAACCCGAGAATCCCGTTGAGAGTTTTTACATAATCGGAAAGATTTAGATTTTGAACGGCAAGATCCAAGTCAACGTCCGTTCCTCGAAGAATACTTCCGGTCGCCGCGAGTCCGATTCCGTTGTAAGTGAGGGTCAATTCTTTCAATTCCAGATTTTCAAGAATCGGAAGCGGCTTCGAGGCGCTCGGAGATTCTTGTGTGAGAGGATGTAAGATAGAATCGGCGACCAAACGTAACGACGGGATCTTATGATTTTTCCCGGCAATCGAAACGAGAAGATCCTTTGCGGAAATATCTGCGGACACTTTCAAACGAGTGTCTTTTCCGGAGATCGTGATCGGAGCGAGACGCAATTCTCCATCCAACTGCATCTTTGGAATTCCGGGGATCGTGGATAAAAAATCGGAGAGAGGTTTCAAACGAATCGAAGACTTCTGAATTGCAAATTGAACGTTTCTTTCCTTAGAAGAAACTCCGGTGATCTCACCGGAACCTTGTAACCAAACGTCTTGATTCACCTTCCATTCTAAACTTTCGAGTTTGAGCTTGTCTTCTCTTTCAAGATAACCGAGTTGATAACGGAGCGCAAAACCGAAAGGAGCCAAGAGTTGATTTCGCACTCGGATCGGAATCGAATCGGAACCGATATCGGCTTTCGAAACAAGAAGACCGCCTGCGACGGAGTCGTCTCTTGTCAGTTCAAGGTTCATTCGAAACGGTTGATTGAGAGATTTAGAATTGTCTTCGAAATAGATCTGAACGGCTTTCTCAGGATTCAACTGAAAACGCAACGTATCGATCAATTGAAGAATTCTTAGATTCAAAGGGATTTTTCGAAAACGAACCGTATCCAATTCCAACCCAAGATTGAATCCCTCCAAACCCGCTCTGTAAGAGGAAAGACCCGATTCCGAAGTAACGTGAACAAAAAGATCTTTGAGTTCAAACCGAACATACGCGCTTACAGGAAGATACGTTGCGATCTCTTCGAGAGGAGTGGACGCTTTTTCCTTTTCCGGAACCTGATCCGAAGGAGGAAAGAGTTTGGAAAGATTCCATTCTCCTTTTTTTTGTCTCAGATCGACGTTCAATCCAACGAGTGCAATCCTTGAAAGTTTGGCCCGTCCCAAAAAGATCCAAGGAAGATTGTAGGAAAGATCGAGCTCATTTAAGGAGAATACGGGTTTGTTTTCAAAGGAAGAATCGGATCGAACGATCACATCTTCCATCGTGATCCCGTACAGAAGTGAGAACTTCGTGACAGTAAAACTCGCGGTTCCCTGAATCGAACCGGAAAGAGCCTTGTTTAAAACGTATTGCCCGGTGAACCGGTTGAATACAAGTTTGTAAATAAATAATATACTAAAGAGAATGTAATAGAGTCGTTTATGGCGTTGGAAATGACGTTTGAAAGTTTCCACGACTTCTGATTGGATCAGTATTCAAAAGATTCAAGAGCTTCTTCCAGAGTCTTATAGATTTCAAAGATGCTGGCAAGCTTAGTAATCTCCATTAAGTTCTCGATATCGGAATTGAGGTTTGTAAAAACCATTCTCCCTTTTAGGCCGTCGATGTGTTTGTAAATATTCAAAAACATACCAAGACCTGCTGAGTTGATAAAAGGAACTTTTTTCAAATCGATGATAAATTTCGGAACGTCACCTTTGGAAATGTATTCTTCTATTTTTTGTCCGAGCTCGAACTCATTCCCTGCTTTGATCGGCCCTTCAATCTTGATGATGTGGACGTCGTTTTTCGTGGTGACTTTAATTTTCATAACCCTGACTTGGATATTGGATGCAAGTATAATTTAATTTCCTAGCAATTTGTAAAGAGAATTTTTAAGCATAGCACTAAAAATCAGGGCAAAAACCCGATTTCGCAGACATACCGGCAAAGAAGTGAGCAAGAAGCTTCAAGCCGAAAGCCGGGGAATAATTCTGGACAAAAAGCCGACTCCTGCAATCCTTACGGGTACATCTTATGGCCGAAAGACCTCCTCTCCTTTCCGTTGTCATCCCGATCTACAACGAAGAAAAAACCATTCCCGAACTCACGAGAAGACTTTTTATTCTCCAAGACCTTTTGATTCGAAATCGATCCTTTAAAAAAGACGATTTGGAAGTTCTCTTTGTCAACGATGGATCCAGAGACGATAGTTTCGGCGTCCTTAAAAAATTCTGCGCTCAGACAAACGGCTTTTATCTCGTGAACCTCTCTCGTAACTACGGTCATCAAACGGCGATTACAGCAGGCATCGATACCGCAAGAGGAGAAGCGGTCGTTGTGATGGACGGCGACTTGCAAGACCCTCCGGAGTTTGTGGACGATCTCTACGGGAAACTACTCGAAGGATACGATGTCGTTTATGCAAAGCGGAAAAAAAGACCGGGAGAATCCTGGTTCAAACTTTTGACCGCTCATGTATTTTACAGAATTCTAAAGAAGATCACGAGGTTCGATATTCCGATCGACACTGGCGATTTTAGAATCATGAGTCGCAGAGTCACGAACGTCCTCTGTTCCATGAGAGAACAACATCGTTATATCAGGGGACTCATTTCCTGGATCGGGTTCAAACAAACCGGACTCGAATACGAAAGAGAGGAACGGTTCGAGGGCGTCACAAAATTCTCCGTAGGAAAGATGCTCAAATTCGCGTTAGACGGAATCACTTCCTTTTCTTCGGCTCCTCTAAAATTATCCTCTTATCTCGGTTTTTTCACCGCGTTCGGCGGAGCGATCTACGCGTTATTCGTCATTTATCTACGGATTTTTACTTCCGAGACGATCACGGGATGGAGTTCGATGATGATCGTCGTACTTATCTTAGGCGGAACTCAGCTTCTCGCGCTTGGAATGATAGGGGAATACTTAAGTCGTGTTAACGACGAGTCCAAAAACAGACCCCTCTATGTGATCGAAGACGTGTATTCCTCCAAAAACGCAAAACAGACAAAGAAACGATAGAAAGTGGTGAACTCCCTTTCACGGAGACGAAGATGAAAAAAGACAAATTTTTGATCCCGGGTATTCTACTTTGTTTATTATCCCTGGGACTTGCGTTTTACATGGGTTATACGAACTGGGAAATTTTTATCCGGACTTGTAGCCTAAAGGATCTTCTGACTTGGGATGAAAACATCCGACTCAACGTCGTCCTCGATCAGTATCAGGATTTTAAGGAATTCCGTATTTGGAGGGCTTTTTTTCCCTTTCTGGAATCTCCGACCTGGCCACCTCTTCGGTCCCTTCTTTCGCTTTTGCTCCTTCTGACTCCCGGGGATATGCCGATCACTTGGAAGGATTCCTTTTTAGGACTCGTATTCTACGTTCTTTGTTTTCCGACGATCCTCTATGTCGTTTATCAAATCACCGGTTCGGCTTGGAAAGCGGGATTGGTTTCGATTCTTACTCTTGCGCTCACGCTTCATACGACGGAAGCACCTTCCTACAGCCTTTCTTCGATGCTGGAAACACAAGGGATGTTTTTTCTATTATGGACTTATTATACTCTTTATAAAATCTACAAACAGACGGAAGAAGATCCCTATCGAATAGAATTCGACAAAAACGAAAAAATAGAGTTGTCCGTAGTATTTTCACTTTTCGGATTATTTTTTACGAAATATCCGTACGGGCTTCTTTTGTTCATAGCGATCGTCGTCTACGAAGTTGTATCCAAACCGAAAGAATATTCTGAAATCGTAAAGTTTTCTTTTACAAAACGTTACAAAGGAATCCGAAGAATTTTTCTCATCCTCGTTGTCGCGCTCGTTCTTTCGCTTCCGATTTTGAGAGTGGTGACAAACCTAAACCTGGATCAGAGACAGTTCAAACTGATCATCTATTACTGTACGGTTCTCCTTTTTATAGACTTCAATCTTTTTCTCTACTTTCAAAAAGAAGAATGGAAAAAGATCGCTCCCTCTTCCATCAGAGTGATCTATCTCTACGCGATCGCTCCTTCCCTCGCGTGGATTTTCGCAAACCCCGATCGAGTGATGAGTCTCATCAACGCTCAGATGATCGTAAACGAATTCGTGAAGAGTTTCGTATTCGCTCTTTTTTCTTCTCCGACCACTACGATCCCGGTCAGTCACGTGTTTCAAGAACCTTGGATCTTTCGGATTTTCTTTTTCGGCGTGATCGCCCTGATCGTCTGGTTTTTCAATGGTAGAATCCGGGAAAAGAAAGGATCGATTCTTAACTCATTTTCGGAAACGTTTCGAGATCCCCTCGTCGCCGTTACGAGTATTCTTTTTTTGCAATATATCATCATAGACGCGACTACCGGGAATAAACAACTCAGACACGTATTTCCTCCTTTGCCCGCTCTGTTCACGATATTCTCTCTTTGGGTATTTCGTTTTATCGAAAGTCCGATTAAAAAAGAAAGAATCGCGGCGATCGCATTCGGCTTGATCGTATTTTTTTGGAGCGCGAGCCTTTACGTAAGAGAAGGCGGCCTTTTGACGAGAAGTTTCGAGAAGGTGCAATACTTCTGTTTAAAAGGATTTCAAACCGACCTCTTTCAACCTGCAAGGGATCTCACCGCAAAAATTTCTCCGGAAGGAAAATACATCGTCTTCAACGGGTTTCACGAAGAATTCAACTTCGATAAAAAAGGAAGATTACTCGCATCTGAAATCGATCTTTTGATGAGAATGAAAACGTTTGCAAAGGGAAAGTATCGCAACGACTCCAGACACAAGTGGAAAACTTGGGACGAATTCTCCTCCGCACTTGTGATCACTCCGAGTTGTGGACAAAAGGAAATGATGGATAAGTTCGCAATTCGAGCGGCCGCGGTCGGCAAAAACACGGTTCTAAAGAAGGAATACAAACATCCTTCCGGAAACTATTGTTTGCGAGAATACACGATTCAGTAAAATTCACAAGTTAGAAAGGGCACGAGAAAGAATTGATTCGTGGCCCATTGTTTCCAAAAGTTTGCGGAGCTTTCGTTACGCAAAAACGATTCAATGTCGCCTTACGATGTTCGCTTGTCTTGTCTCGATCACGTCTTCTATAAGATCGATTCAAAAAAAGAAGAATCGAACCGAAATTCGATCTCCCGAGAAAATGAATTGCAGGAATGAGAAAGAACGTTTTACTCTGGCATTGATTTCAAATCATCTATGCAGTCTTCCTGGATTATCCCTTCCATCTTCTTTGCGCTCACAGCAGTCATCATTCTCAATCTCGTTTATTTATTTTTATTTTTAACGGAGAAACATAAATTCCTTCTCTTTTGGTTGCTTTCGTGGTTTTTCCAATTGGTTTTCCTTATCGGTAATCTTTTTCGTGAGACCATCGGTTCGGAGGAATGGATTTCGATCCTAACACATTTTGCGGACGTGATCAGAGCTTTCTTTTTACTCGCGGGTTGTTTTCTTTTTTTAAAAAAAGAGATTCCAAAAACGATTTTTTGGGTTTTCCCGATCGGCTTTTCGTGGTCCATCTTAGAAGAAATTTATTTCCCTGGCTCGGACCTCGCTTCCGCTCCGATTTATATGATCGTAGGCGGCGCTAATATCTACTCTGGAATTCTATTCCTACGTCTTCCTTCCACCTACTATCGAGGAAATTATTTAGCGGGATGGAATTTTATTCTTTGGGGAATCCTTACCTTAAACTATCCCGTTTTAAGACCGATTCCGGAATTCGCAATCGTAGGTTTTTGGTTAGGCGGTCTTTTTCGGCTCGCTTCGGCGATTTCAATTCTTCTTATATACTTTGAATGGTCTAGGGAATCGGAACTCAGACTGGATTCACTTTACAAAAAGATCATAGACACGTCACAAGAAGGAATCTGGATCCTAGACAAGACGGGAAAAACGACCTTTGCAAACCCGAAAATCGGAGAACTCTACGGAATCAAACCTGAAGAAATGTTGGGTATGAATATATTAGAAGTAGTAGAACCGGATCGGAGAAGCTCCGTCGCTTATCGTTTGGAAGAAAGAAAAAAAGGGAAAACTGAAATTTCCGAATACAATTTCGTAAACCGACTCGGGGAAAAAAAATTCGCGATCGCATCCGCGAATCCGCTCTACGACGATTCCGGAAACTACGACGGCGCACTCGCGATGATCGTTGACATCACTTCCTTAAAAATGGTGGAGGAAAGACTGCGGGAAAGCGAAAGACAAATCTCGACGATCATCAGCAATATTTCGGGAATCGTATATCGTTGTAAGAACGATCCGCCGCACTGGACGATGGAATATATCAGCGAAGGATGTCAGCAACTCACAGGTTACGCGTCGAATGATTTTTTGGAAGATAAGATCTTAGATTTTGGCGATATCATTCTACAAGAAGATCGATCCCTTGTCGAATCGGGAGTTTCCGAATCGGTACAAGCAGGGATTCCGTATCAATTGACCTATCGGATTCGGAAAAAAGACGGAAAGATTCAGTGGTGTTTCGAACAAGGAATCGGAGTCTTCGACTCAAAGGGGGAATTGCAAGCTTTGGAAGGTGTGATCATCGATTATTCTCTTCCGAAACAAGCGGAAGAATTAATCAGCAATTCCCTTAAAGAAAAAGAACTACTCTTAAGAGAGATTCATCATCGTGTAAAGAATTATATGCAGGTTTTATCAAGTTTGATCGGTCTTCAATCTGAATATTCCGAAGATCCTTCTACAAAAAGGGTTTTGGAGGACAGCCAGAACAGGATCGCGTCTATGGCGATGATTCACGAAACGTTATATTCAAAAAGTGTTGAGAGTCAGATTTTTCTTCCGGATTATATTCGAAAACTTATCTCCAATCTGATGCGATTTTTCGGCTATGACCAGAAAGAACTTCAAACCACGGTTCACTGCGATTCCCTCGTTTTAAACCAAGGGGTTCTTATTCCCTTGGGTCTGATTTTAAACGAACTCATTACGAATTCGATGAAACACGCGTTTCCAAAAGTGACCGGAATAAAAAAACTCTCCGTCAGTTTCACTTTAGGAGAACAAAATCTTTCGTGCCTTGAAGTCAGCGATAACGGCCCCGGCAAAGATCCGAATTCTACGCCTAAAAAAGATTCTCTGGGAACCGAGTTGATTTCCCTACTTACCCACCAACTCAAGGGTCACTTGGAGGAAATAACGTCGAACGGATTTCACTCGACTAAAGTTTTTTTCCCGCTCAAATAAAAGAAGTTCTATTTTTTAAACCGCGACGGACTCTTTTGTTTCCTCATTTTGAAAAGACGGCTGGTTCGCTACAGAATTCGGAGTTCGTGAAGCGACTTCTTCGAAGGTTTCCTTATATTTCTCGTGATTGGTCCCCATAATCTTATCCCAAAAATTGAAATAAAGAGAATAATTGCAGTTAAAATACTTATGATGCATATTGTGATGGGTAGTCGTGTTATGCCAGTTCGTAAATTTGCTTTTTAGGAACCAAGAAGGAAATAATTCGTATGACAAATGCCCTAAAACGTTAAGCGAAGTCATATAAACGAAGAAGACGAGCATTGCTCCTTGGTGTAGAGGAAACAAGACCGAAGCGAGCGGAATGATACCTGCCTCCACGATCGCCTCCAGAGGGTGAAAAGAAAACGCCGCCCAAGGAGAAGGATTCGTAGATCTATGATGAACGAGATGAAAACTCTTGAATAATAGTTTGTGGTGCATCAATCGATGCGTCCAGTAAAAGTAGGTATCGTGTAGAAGAATCAACGCGAAGATGCTGAAAATAAGATATGCGGTTCCGTAATCGGAAACGTCCTCGTAGATGAGGTTGTATCCGTGGATCTGCGACCACGCGGTAAAAACTCCCGAAAGCGCGAAAACAAAAAATGTATTCAGAGAATACTTTATCTCGTGCCAGATCCTCTCCGCTTCGGGCTTTTTTCTTTGGATGAGTTTGTGCGCGAGTTTTTTTCCTAAGAACACCCATACGACAAGAAACGCGGCTCCGGCAAAGAGCACATAACGTAAGAGCAAGGTTCCCCAGACGATTCCGAAAAATCCTGTGTAACCGACCTTTGAAAGCAATTCAGCCATTCTTCTTTTCTCCAGATTCTACAAGATTTGACTCGTAGATTTCAATTTATTATTGTCTGAAAAGTTTATTTAGTCTTACTATTTTCAAAATCGTTCGGGTTTATTTTAGGATCCACTCGATTTTTTCTATATTCGGTCGGGGTAAAAGTGGTAAGTTCCTTAAAGGCTCGATTGAAAGGGCCGAGAGATTGATATCCTAAATCCATCGCGATACGGATGACGGGGATTTCGTCCTTACTCGGGTCCAATAGGATTTCGCATGCTTCCTGAATTCGGTAACGATTGAGAAAATCATTGAAGTTGCGAAACCCGAGATTCCCGTTGATAAGCCTCCTGAGTTTATATTCGTGCACTTGGAGTTCTTCTGCAAGGCTTCGGATGGTCAATCCTTCGGAACGATATATCTTATCTTTTTCGAATGAATCGATGAGCTTTTTTTGAAGAATCGGATCCGCAGGCGGTTTTTCCTCCTCTACAATCCCGACTTTTTTCTGAATCAATCCATCTTTGAGTTCGAACATTAAGAATTGAAATGCCAAGATGAGTCCCCAAGCGAGAACTCCGTTGATCAGATCTAAGATTTCGGATAATTCTTTCCCTCTTAGGAAAAGATGCGAGAAAATGTTAAGCGCAATGACGGTTCCTGAAATGAGAATATGGATTTGTCTGAGCGTACGTCTCGATTCTACGAGATCGTCTTTTCTTCCGATATACGTCTGGATGATCGCTGTCAGAACGAAGCCGAGAGAAAGAATCGAAGGTAGAAGGATCGTTGAAAGGATTTTTTCGGATTCGACCGGACCCCGCAGAGAAATTTGGCCTAACGTGGGATAGGTGGCGATCGTGGAAAGAATGAGCTTCCCGGCGAGGAGCGCCCAAAACCAATATTTGATTTCGAAATGATCTTCAAATGCGGCTAACGTGATGAGCCAATAAAAAAAAGGCAAAGCCAAAACGGAAAGAAAGAGAAAATTTCGAACCATCGGCGGAATCTGAACATTTACATCCAGATTGAGTATCAAATAGGAAAGAATCGAAATAATAAAAAAGACCGCGATTTTTCCGCGAACATCATACCAATACCGGAGCGAAAAAAAAATGAGGAGAGAAATCAATCCTCCTATCGAAAAGAAATGTAGAATATTCGTTATTTCAGAGATCACTGATTCCTTCCAGATTTTCCAACTCTGTCCAAAAGTCTTTTGTTTGTAAATCAGGAAGCAAATTTCGGATGAGTCCGCTGTCGACAAAAGTATCTTCCCGTTCCGATTCTACGATTTCGGATTTCGGAATTTTACCATGTTCTTCGAGAAAGGAAAATATTTCTTTCCAAGTATGCCATTGATTGTCGGAAAGATTGAGAATATTCGGAATCGATTCAAAACTTTTTTCCCGTATGTATTGCGTTAATCGAACGACTGCCTGCGCGATATCGTCGCCGTGAATCAAATTGAGTTGTCTTGAATTCTTTTTTACCAGTCCCTTTCTCGCCCAATCCGCTGGATTTCTTCCCGGTCCGTAGATCCCGCAAAGTCGTAGAATTTTTCCTCCTCTTTGCAACCATTCTTCTTCTATGGCGAATCGTTCGTGATCAGCCACAAGCGGAGTCGATTCTACAATGTCAGGATCTCTCCTATAAATGCTGGTGGTTCCAAGAAGAATCGAATTCTTAGTGGAGAGAAAAAGAACATCCAAAAAGAGAGAAGGATCGTTCAGTTTTTGAATCGGAAATGTTACGATCGAGAGATCGATTTCATTCGGTGAAATCCTTTTTGAAAAGGAAGCTAGAGAATCGGGTTCGGTAAAATCATAATTCTCCGTTCCCGCGATTCGCGTTTTTGAGGAAAAACTTCGGAAAGAAAGTTCGGGAAACGTTTGGAGTTTTTCCGAAATCCTCTTTCCCGCGTAACCCAATCCGAAGACAGCAACGTTTCGCACTACCCCAGACCCAGACGTTCGTAGATCAGTCCGACTTTTTCGAGATATGGCTCGATTTTAAAAATCTCGTCCAGATCTTTCTGAGTGAGAACTTGATTGACTCTGGAATCTTTTTCCAGTCTTCCTTTCAGGGTTTCGGATTGATTTCCCCAGACGGCCATCGCGTGTTCCTGAACGATGAGATAAGCGTCTTCTCGGACGATCTTTCCCTTTTCGATGAGAGCAAGAAGAACTTTTTGGGAAAAGATCAAGCCTCGTGTGACGCCTAATGTTCTTTCGAGAGCATCAGGATAGACGTGAAGATTTTTGATTACAAAAAGCATCTTGTCCAGGATGTATTCCAATCCGATCGTTGAGTCAGGTAAGACGACCCGTTCCGCGGAAGAATGCGAGATATCTCTTTCGTGCCAGAGCGCGACGTCCTGAAGTCCTACGTTTACGTTTGCACGAATGACTCTGGAAAGACCGGAGATTCTTTCACAGATCACCGGGTTTCTTTTGTGAGGCATCGCGGAAGATCCTTTTTGTCCTGCTGAAAACGGTTCTTCCACTTCTCTTCCTTCGGTCTTCTGAAGAAGACGAATCTCCGTTGCCATTCGATCCAAAGAGGAAGCGGTTACTCCTAAGACGGATAAATAGAATGCATGACGATCCCTCGAGACAACTTGTGTTGCGATCGGATCCACTCGGAGTCCCATCTTTTCACATACATACGCTTCGATTTCGGGATCGATATTGGAATAGGTTCCAACCGCTCCCGAAAGTTTTCCAACCGCGATCTCCTCGCGCGCGTCCGCCATTCTTTTGCGATTTCGGTTTAATTCTTCAAAAAATAATGCGAACTTGAGTCCGAGGGTCATCGGTTCCGCGTGGATTCCGTGGGAACGCCCGATACAAGGCAGATCCTTATACTGAATCGCCTTTTCTTTTACTGCCGCGATCAACTCATCCGTCTTTTTGAGGATAAGATCCATCGCTTGTACCATCTGAACACAAAGAGCCGTGTCCCCGATGTCGGAGGAAGTCAGACCGTAGTGAACATGTCGGCCGGCAGGTCCGATGTAGGAATTCATATTGGTTAAAAATGCGATGACGTCGTGATGGACCTTACTTTCGATTTCGAGAATTTCATCCACCTTGAACTTTGCTTTTGTTTTGATTTCTTGAAAATCTTCCGCAGGAACTTCCCCACGTTTCATTCGAATCTCGCAGGCGAGAATTTCTATTTCTTTCCAGATTTCGAATTTGTTTTCTAATTCCCAAATTTTGGAAATCGCAGGATTGGAATATCGATCGATCATTGCTGGAAGGTCCTTTTAGAAGAATGGATTCAAATCCACTCTTCTATAGAAGGCCTTTCTGTAAAAAGAAAAATTGGACCGACAAAAAGAGATTTGAATCTCAGTGGAAGAGAGAAGTGAGCGGAGTTCCGTCCACTTTTGCTCGGAAAAACCTTGGTTCAACGAAGAATCAAAGGAAATCTCCTCTTAAAAAACAAAGAAAACTCTGCGGAGGAAGTTTCTATTTAAGAATTCGAAATCGAAGAACCGTGAAATCCCCCTTTTTCAAAGACCGTTTCGAAAATAGGGATGGTCTTCCGTCCACTCTCACCCTAGTTCGAAAGAGCGAACGAATTCACGAATCGTATTGATATGATCGATCTCCGGAGAAGGATTCTCCTTACTCGGTTCATAGAGGTGCTCGTCAAAAACGTGGTAATCGAAGATCTTCAACGAAAAATCCGGGAAGGTGATGATGATATTTTCCGAATGAATATCAAAGATCAACTTTTCCTCTTCTGCGAGGTGTTTTGTCACTTCGATCACTCTATGAAAATCCAGAGCGATTTTTTTGAGCTTCGAACGACTGATCACACCGAACTTATGAGTGTCAAAATTCAATTTCCACTTCGGAAAAAAAGCGTCCTGAAGAGGGTTCTGTCGGATCTTCTCATTCAAACGAATGAATTCCTTCAAATGTTTTCCGGGTAGAAGGTTCTGATTGTCGCATGGCGTTAGAGTAAGAATCGGAATTCCGAACGGAGTTCTCCTTGCACGAAGACCCATAAAGTAACGAGTAGGAAGAACCAAATCCGGAATCAAGGATTTCAATTTCCAATAATGAAGACGTTCCAAACCAAGCCTGGAAAACTTAAATTGAATGTCTTCTTTCGCAGATCGGCCCCACGTTCCGGATTTCAAAAACTCCATCAAATGAATTTCTTCCGGTTTCAGATAACGATCCAGATTCTTATTCACGTGTTTGTATAAGGAGCCGAAGATCGGATCCGACGGAAGTTTGGATTTTCCGATCTTAACGACTTGATTCCAAGGAAGCGCGTAGACGAATTTATAAGAACCTCGTCCGATATATTTTTCGGACGAAAGCGGCATGAAGTTGTCCAGATATTCCCTTTCGTAACGGTGCGTTATGCGAAACAGATGGGAAACGGGAAATAACCTTTCGTATGTCTTTCTTACAAAGCCGGATTCCCTCAGACGAAAATCGACCGGAAGGTCTTCGATCGGAATTTCAGGCTTTGCCTTTTCCGGATCGTAGAAGAGTTCTTTATCAAGCCCTTTTTCTAAGAGCTCGATAAAGTTCGGAATCTTAGGCGAACTCAAGAAATCGCGTATAACTCCGCCTAACTCTCCGAAACGATTTCTCTGCGCCATAACGTTGAAAACTTACTGAAAATACACTTTTTCAGGAATCGACGCGAGCTTCGTTTTTTTCAAAATAGCTTCCTCAAGTTGGGAAGAACGTTCCGAATCCAACCACCAGAGAGAAGAGGCTTCTTTCTCGCTTCCGTATTTTCCAAGAGGATTTTTCGGAGACTTGAATTTATTCCAATACATGATTCTTGTCGCGCTCGTGTTCCAGAGAAGAACATAAGGAACTTGTGATGTAAGAATCTTGTCTATTTTTTTTAGGATCTCGTTTCTTTTAGGAACGGAGAATTCCGCTCTTTGTTGTTCGATGAGTTTATCTACCTCCGGATTCTTAAAACCTGCAAGATTCGGTTGCCCTTTCTCATCGGCGTATTTGGAATACCACATCGCTTCCGGATCTTTAAAGATTCCTCCGCCCCAAGCGGCCCAGGTCATATCGAAATCATACTTATCCATACGAGAACTCCATTCCGCGAGATCCGTAGATTCGAGACTGATCACGATCCCGACTTCCTTTGCTCTTTCTTGAATCAAAGTCAGATACTTTTCGGACTTCTTATCTCTTTCCAAAATGCTGAACTTAAATTCTTTTCCGTCCTTTTCCAGAATTCCTTTGGAGTTCGTTTTCCAACCGGCTTGTGCGAGAAGTTCTCTCGCCTTCTTTACGTCGAAATCGATCGGAGGATTGGGAGAACCGTTCGCCCAAAGGTCTTGATAGAATGCGTTCGTCTCCTCATATTCGTTGTAGGCAAGTTTTTCAATGAGAAGTTTTCGATCCACAAGGTGCGCGAACGCTTTTCTCACTCTCACATCCGAAAAAATTTCTCTTCGTGTATTAAAGACCAATCCTTGAAAACCGATCGGTTTAGAATTGTAAATTTTCTGCTTAACGATATAGTTTTCGTCGAACTTTTCTCCCACCGCGTCCTTGACCCAAAACGAAGCCGTATAAGTAGGATAGATATCTATATCACCTTTTTTGAATGCTCGAAACGCAATCGGCTCTTCGTTGTAGACCTTAAATAGAATCGTATCGAAGTTATCCGATCCTTTGTAAAAAGGATAGGCTCGCATCCAGTAGTCTCCCCTTCTTCTCATCTTTACGTAACGACCTTTTTTTGCGGACAACATCGAATACGGGCCCGAAACCACGGGAAAGTCGAAATTCTCCTTATCGAAGTTTCTGCCTTGAAAGTGATGCGCCGGAAGAATGTAGAGAGAATTCGCAATCGTGTTAAAATTGGACCAGTGAATTTCTTTCTGAGTGAATTCGATTTCTCGGTCGTTCAAAACGACAGGTTTTTCAAATCGGGAAAGATCGATTCTAAAAACCGCCGTGTTGTTGTTCTTGTCCATCAGAGTTTCATACGTAAAAAGAACATCGTGCGCCGTAACCGGTTTTCCGTCCGACCAAGTTGCGTTCGCGTCGATTGTAAATGTGAACTTCTTCTTATCGGCGGAAATTTTCCAAGAAGAGGCAAGATGGGGAATCGGTTCGAGCGTGATCGGATGATAATCTAAAAGAGGTTCGAACATCAGACCGAAAATGTGAGCCGTCGTAGAGAATTGATCCAAATAGTAGTTCAAGGATTTCGGATACTGATGACTGTAGATCCGGAAGGTCCCGCCCTTTTTTGCTTCCAGAGAAACGATCGGATTGTGAACTCGAAGCGCCACCGGAATCGAATCCGGGCTTCCCTTCCAAGGAACTTCTTCTACGACCGCGGAAGTATCCGCTTCTTCTTTTTCTCCGCATTGAATGAAAACACCTGCGGAAACAGATAGAAGAAAACAATAAATAAAAAGTTGATAAATCTTTTTCAAAAAAATCACCTCGTGTTAATTTTTAATTCGATGAGCTTGATAAACGTCCGGGATTTGTTTTAGATTGCTCAGAATTTCCTTGAGCTGATCCAAATGTTCCACTTCCACTTCGAAGCTGGCAACGAGATTTCCTCTCTGATCCGTCGAGGCTTTGGATTCTCGAATGTTCGTCTGTGTATTGGAAATGGATTTTACGATCTCCATAAAGATACCTTGACGATCCTTCGACTTGACCTCGATCAAAACGGGAATGGATTCGCTCTGACCGTAATCCCATTCGACCGTGATGACACGCATGGATTCTTCTTGTTCCTGTTGTTTTGCGGTGGTGCATCCTTTTTTATGAATGCTCACCCCTCGACCTCTCGTAACGAAGCCAATGATCTCGTCACCCGGAAGAGGAGAACAACAACCCGATAAACGAACAGGGATTCCACGAAGACCCGCGACTACGACCTTCCCCGCGGCCAAGTCGACTTGTTTCGTAGGCCTGGAAGAAGGTTTTTTCTTCAGTTCTTCGAGGACGTCCGCGTTGAGCGTAATCTCGGCGGCGAACTCCGCCTCTTGTTGAAGATCCTTTTTGGTTTCTTCTCTGAGTCTTCGAAAGTATGCTCTGAGTTTTTGTCTCGCGGAAGGAGTTCTTACGATCCGAAGCCAAATCGGAGAAGGTTTTGTTCTTTTGTCCGTGATGATTTCGATCTGATCTCCGGAACGAATCTCCGTGCGAAGCGGAAGCATTCTTCCGTTGATTCTTCCCCCCTTCGCTTTTAAACCGACATCGGTATGAATCCGAAACGCAAAGTCTAAAATTGTCGCACCTTTCGGGAGCTGAAGAATCTCGCCTTTCGGAGTAAAGACGAAGACTTCGTCCTCGTGAAGATCGTATTTTAATTCTTCTACGAATTCTTTTGGATCAAGAGCGGAATCCTGCCAAGAACTCAAAAGTTCCAGCCATTTCACTTTGACGCTTTTTCCGGTCGCGGAAGGTTTTCCTTCCTTGTACATCCAGTGTGCGGCGATCCCGTATTCCGCGATATCGTTCATCTCTCTGGTTCGAATCTGAACCTCGAGAGGTTTTCCGTCCGGCCCGATTACAGTCGTGTGAAGGGATTGATACATGTTCGTCTTAGGAGTTGCGATATAATCCTTAAAACGACCCGGAACCGGGTTCCAAAGAGTATGCACGATTCCTAATACACCGTAACAATCCTTCACTTCGTTTGCGATGATTCGAATCGCTCGGAGATCGAAGATCTCGTGAAAGGTTTTTTCTTTGAGTTTCATCTTACGATAGATGGAATAAAAATGTTTCGCTCTTCCGTCCACGTCCGCGTCGATCTGAATTTCGGAAAGTCTCTGAAGAAGAATGATTTTCAGAGTTTCAATAAATCCTTCCCGTTCGGATTTTTTGGAATTGATATTCTTCTTAACTTCCTGATATTCTTCGGGATTGAGAATCTGGAACGCGAGGTCTTCGAGTTCCGATTTGATTTTATAAATTCCGAGTCTCCCCGCGATCGGGGCATAGAGGGAAAGTGTTTCTTGTGCGATTCTTCTTTGTTTTTCCGCCGGTTGAAACGAAAGGGTTCTCATATTATGAGTTTTGTCAGCGAGCTTGATAAGAATGACTCGGATGTCTTTGATCGTAGCGACGATGATCTTACGGATGTTCTCCGCCGCCTCGGTTTCTTTCGACTGACTTTTGATCTTCGAAATTTTCGTGACACCTTCCACGAGATCGGTGATATCTTCTCCGAAATCTCGAATCATATCGTCTCTCGAATATTCGGTGTCTTCGATCACGTCGTGAAGAAGACCTGCACAGATCACTTTCTCGTCTAAACCGAGTTCAAAAAGAAGATAACCGACTTGGAGAGGATGAACGATATAGGGTTCACCCGAAAGACGAAATTGTCCTTGGTGTGCCCTCTCTGAAACGTCATACGCCTTTAAGACGGATTCGTAGGCGTTGTCGCCGAGAGTTTCTCGGACGCCTTCTAAGAGCATTTCTTTGGATGCCGGTGCTTTCACAAATCCCATTCTTAATCGTGTTCTATATCCAGACCGAGATCTAGAAAACGAGTCGTATGAGTGAGATATCCCATGCTCACACCGGCGCCGGAAAATTCCGAAAGCGCTTCCAACTTTTCGGGAGTGATCCCTCCGGAGAATTCGATCTGAAGATTCGGAGCCTTTTGTTTAAGAACCGTGTATGCGGCCTTCGAATCTTCCAAGGAAAAGTTATCCAGTAGAATCACGTCCGCGCCCGAAGTGATTGCATCTTCGAGTTGCGAGAGAGAATCGATTTCCACTTCTACGAGTCTTCCCGGAAATTTGGTCTTAATCGTATTTACCGGTTCATGCGCCGAAGAATACATCGCGAGATGATTGTCTTTGATCATTGCCATCTCCGAAAGATTGAGCCTGTGATTGCTCCCGCCTCCACAGAAGACCGCGTATTTAGCGAGTTTTCTATAACCCGGAAGTGTCTTGCGCGTATCCAAAATCATAAGACCGTTTTTCCCGTATTTGGAGACAACTTCTCCGGTGCGCGTAGAAATTCCGGAAAGATATTGGAGAAAATTCAAAAGAATCCTTTCGATGCGAAGAATTCCGATCAAACTTCCCTCGATTTTTAACAGCGTATCACCCTTTGCGAACGCTTCCGAATCTTTTTTAAAGAATTCATACCGGATTGAATCGCCGGAAAGAACATTCAATACTTCTAATACACCGGATCCGCAAAGAATTCCGGGTTCTCTCGCGTTGAGACTCGCTCGCGCTCTTTTTTCCGGGGAAAAAAGGGACACGGAAGTAATATCCTCATCGGGACAGTCTTCTTGCCAAGCGAGGGAAACCAAGGTTTCATAATCTTGATAGGTAACGGAGGAAATAGGATGAATATAAGCGCGCTTCATTTCAATATAAAAGAATGTTTTCCAATTTAGAAGCCACAATCAAGTGAATTTCAAGGAGAATGACAAAATAAGAAACCGTTCTTCGGTGAACCGCTCCGTCTCCGGAAATCAAAGAAGCGAAAATTTTAAGAATTCGCCTGAGAATGTCAAAAATTTTCTTCAAAAGGGAGAATGGAAATTCTCTCTAGGAATTCCGAAAACAAAAAGGCGGGATCGTGGAGAACAATTTTCCGGAAAATTCTTAAAGGTCGATCGTAAAATTCTCCGAGGAATCCTTCTAAGAACCGGCTTCCGTTCGAGAAAGAGATTCCTCCTAGAAACACTCTTTGAGTGGATCTAACGCGAAACAAAAGAGCGAAATTTAGGAATTTTAAAAAAAAGAAAAACTCGGTTGCAAGAATAACGCCGATCATTCGAAAAAAGGAAAGAGGAGATTTTTGTGAAAGGTAAAGGAAAAGAAAGATTAGAGAGCCTTTTGAATAGTTTTGAGAAAGATCAAAATCGCGAATTTATTGGAAACCAAGCCGAATACTATTTTAAGAAATGGGGAAAGATGAAAAAAAGTTCATCTTCTATGAAAATCTATTCGTGGAATTGGGCGGCCATCCTCTTAGGTCCGATATGGTATTCTTATCGGAAGATGTATCTGATCTCGATCATTTACTTCGCGCTGATTATAGGCGCTTCGATTGTTGCGACATACTTCTTTGAAAAAGAAATTCCAAATTCCGCTTTTGGAGGTGGAAGTCTGGTCTTTGGTCTGATGGGGAATTTTACTTACTTGGATTTTATTTCGAAGAAAACTCAAAAAATAGAAGAAGATTCGAAATTGAATGAGATGGAAAAATTGGAAGAATGTAAAAAGCAAGGTGGGACCAACGTAGGAGCCGCCGTCCTGGCCGGACTTCCGATATTGATCGGCATAATTTTCGAAATTGTAAAATAAGGACGGCTTTCCTTCGCGAGGCGGACATTGCCGTGAAAAAGTGGACGGAACTCCGGATACAAAAAAGGCTTGGTCGCAGACCAAGCCTTCACCAACAGAAGACCGAAATTCTTACTGTAGATTTTCCGGATTTTCCTCTTCGGCGTTTTCTTCTTCAGGAGCCGCTTCCGAACCAGCTTCGTCCCCGGATGTTTCCGGTTCCTTCACTTCATTCTTCTTTTTGCTCTCTGCATCTTCACCGCCGGTTTCAGGCTCTGCTTCTTCCGTAGTTGCCGGCTTTTGATTTTGTTCAATAGCCTCTACTTCTTCTGCCGCGGCCGGTTTTTTCTTGCTAGGGGCCTTAGTTTTATCAAACTTCGTCGGTCCTTTTGCTGGAGGAATGAGTAATACTTGTTTTGGGAAAATCAGATTTGGATTTCTGATCTTTCCACGATTCGCCTCGTAGATTCTCTTCCAAAGTTTCGAAGTTCCGTAGTGTCTCTTGTCCTTTGCGATTCTCCAGAGACAATCCGCCGGAACTTTTTTACGAACCACATAACGTTTCCAACCTTCCGGAAGACCATCTTCTCCCCATTTTTGAGAAGAATTCTTTCCATCCGTGGTTTCCGTTTTGTCGGTTTTTCCATCTTTTCCGGTTTTCGTATCGCGGTTAGCAACTTTATCACTGGATGTCTTTCTTTCCATTCTCTCAGCGAGTTCGGCGGACTGATCGACCACAATTCTGGAAAGACGAATGGCTTCTTCGGACCTTGCAATGGAATCTTCGTATTTTTCAGATGAATAAAGATCTTCAGCGGAAACTCTGGATTCTTCTGCGGCCTTTAGATTCTCTTCCGCTCTTTGGTAAGATACTTGGAAATCTCTGGAAGCGTTGATTTTTGTTTTATCAAAAGATGCTAATTTAGTCGTGGCGGATGCGATACTTTGTTTCGCGAGTTCCTTTTGCTTTTCTGCATACGCTTTGATATTTTTTGCTACGAGTTCTCCGGACTTCTTACGGATTTCATCAATATCGGCATAGCCGTCTTTGATTTTTCCGTCTTCAATCTTTGTCTTAGCGGAATCGAGACGATTTCTTGTTTCCGAAACTTCAGGATCTTTCCCTTCCGCATACTTGTCCGCGTCGTTTAGATTTTTTTCGATATCGGCAAGAGAATCGATGAGTTGTTGTTTCTGAGAAAGAGCCAACACCTTCGATTCATCCGCGGCTTTTTTGGAATCGGCATATTTTTGACGTGATGCTTCATACTGATCAAAGGCGGCCAGACGAGTTCTTAACTTTGCATCATCTCCGGATTCTCTTGGATACGATTCTAAGGTTCTATCCGCAGTTTCCCGAAGCGTGTCTCCTTCTTTACGAAGCTGAACCGCAGAATTATAAGGTTCCGATGCCAACTGAGCCGCATACGCTTCGTCCGCAGAATCGATCGAGGAAGTAGATTCCTTTCTTGCTTCGTCAACAGCGGAAGGAAAGGATTTTTCGGAAGCGTCTAACGCTTTCGCTCTCGCATATTCGGCAGACTTTTTTGTTTCCGCCAAATCTTCTTCGGAAGCTTTCTGGTGCGCGTTCAATAGACTCTTACGAGCTTCTTCTAATTCCGCAGGTGCGTATTTTTCCGCACCGGCAGATTTTGCTCTCGTAATCGAATTCTTTGCGTCACTTAACTCCTGAATCGGAAGTTCAGCACCACAGGCAATTAGGACGCCCGTAAGTAAAATTATAAAAGCGGAGGATATTTTTCTTTGGATTGATTTCATTGCGGCACCAGGTTCAGAAAAGGTAGGATAAATTAAGAATCCGATCTTACTTGAAGGCAGACACTGCCTCAGCTTCGTTATCAAAAATCTCAAAGAAAGAAGTTAGCTTTGTGAGCTCGAACACCTTTCTTACCGATCCGGAGACATTGATAATTTTTAATCCGCCCTGATACTTTTTCAGGTTGGAAAGGCTGGAAATCAGTGCACCAATACCAGAGGAGTCAATATAGGAAACTTTTTCCAAATTGATAATGGTATAATATTTTTGTTCCTCGATGAGTTTAGCGATTACATCTTTTATCTCTGGGGCATTGTAGAGATCGATCTCTCCGTTTATGTCCAGAATCACAATGTTCCCGCTTTCTCTTCTGGTTATTTCCATAAATAATCAGCAACTCCTTTCTGTCTCTTTCCGGCCAGCTCTACTAAAGGAAAGGCGATTCTTTAAATAGTCAACCGGAAAATTCAGGCTTTTCGTACAAATTTTTCCATCTGGCATACGTTTCTAAAAATTCTCCAGCCTGAATGGATTTTTGAATCTCAGAGAGAAAGTTTTTCATAAAAAACAAATTATGAAACGTTGAAAGAGAAAATGCAGTGATCTCTCCGACGTGATGAAGATGTCTGATGTAACCAATGCTGTATCTTTTGCAAACCTTACACTGACAATTCGGGTCCATCGGCGCGTCGGAGTTCTTCCATTTCTCATTTCTGAGATTCACCTTTCCTAAAGATGTGAAGACTTGTCCGTTTCTCGCGTTTCTGGTCGGAAGGACGCAGTCAAACATGTCGACTCCATTCTTCACTCCATCCAAAATATCGGGAACAGTTCCCACTCCCATCAAGTAAAGAGGCCGACTTCGATCTGTGTGAGAAGAAATTCCGTCCAAGATTCGTATAAAATCCTTTCTTGGTTCTCCGACGGAGAGTCCGCCGATCGCGATTCCGTCAAACGGCAATGATGCGATTGCTTTCAAACTTTCAAGACGTGAATCCAGATCGATTCCTCCTTGAAAAATTCCGAAGAGATGCTGAGAATTCTTCTTCTTTTCCCAGTGTTCGACGGACATTTCTGCCCAACGATGAGTTCGTTCCAGAGATTGTCTCAGACGTTCCGGGCTCGAATCAAAAGGTGCACAATCATCCAAGACCATCATGATATCAGAGCCGATACTTCTCTGCACGTCGATCACCGATCCCGGTGTAAAGTAATGACGACTTCCGTCGATATGAGATTGGAAGCGAACGCCGTCCGTTTCATATTTAAAGAGAGAATTGAGACTAAAGACCTGATATCCTCCACTGTCCGTGAGAAGAGCTCCTTTCCAAGTCATGAACTTCTTCAATCCGCCGAACTGATCCAAGACGTAAGTTCCCGGACGAAGATAGAGGTGATATGTGTTGCCTAATATTAGAGAATACTCAAGTTCTTCCAGATCTTCCGTATCGAGGGTTTTGACAACTCCTCGAGTACCGACCGGCATAAAGACGGGAGTGTTCAGTTTCACTCCGTTGAGATCGAGGATTCCTGTTCGTGCTCGAGTGTTTGGATCTTCTGAAGTAGTTCTAAATATCATCTACCGGAAGTGTGTTCGCTACAGGTTCCGTAGATGTTTAAACTGTGACCTGTGATTCGGAATCCATTGTCTTTCGCCGCTTGCTCTTGAAGCTGTTCGATTCTTTCGTCTACAAATTCTACAATTTTTCCGCAGACTGTGCAGATGATATGATCGTGGTGTTTGTGTCCGATGATATGTTCGTAGTATTTGTAATCTTTTCCGAAGTTATGTTCTTGGAGAAGACCTGCGGAGACCATGATCGAAAGAATTCTATAAATCGTTGCCTTAGAGATTTGATCTCTTTGGTCCTTGAATTCTTCCAAGAGGCCTTCCGCAGTGAAGTGATTGTGAAGAGAAAAAATTCTCTCCGCAACTAACATTCTCTGACTGGTGATCTTGAGTCCTTCTTTCTGAAGGTATTCTGAAAACGTCTGCATTTCCATGCGGACGGCGGGTTCTGTTTTGTTTAAGATGGCTTCTTGTTTTTCTCGGTTCATAAGAGATTACTCAAGGGGCGGGTCAAGATTATCAGGGATCAATCTTTCCGGCAATAGAAAAATACCAGGCTCTTTCCATCTCTTCGGAGATTCGGACTGCCATGATTTTTAGGAGACGGGACTGGGCTTGGCTCTCGCTCTCGCGAAATCCAACTTGATCTGAAAACATAATTCTAACCTGAATCTCCTCTCTTTCCAAGGGAATTTTTTGTCCCCCGGCTTTCTGGAGTTCGAGTCGGACGATGACGGACATTTCTCGGGAGATCGCTTGCCCTCCTTGATCCAAGAGATTTCCAACAAGCTGATAGTGAACGATTTCTCCGTAGAGGCGATAGGCCGCGAGTGACTTCTCTCTCGTTTGGATAAATCTTCCTCTCGAATCGATCTCCGAACGAACCAATTCGGTAAGGAGAGTTTGTATTCCCATTCCATAAGAATTGTTTCGGAAATTTTGAACGTAGAGTCTTCTCTGATCGTCGGGAATCGGAACCCCGTCGATCTTAGGAGGGTTTCTCGGTTCTCTCGTAAAATACGTGCAGGAAAAAAGGAAGAGGATCGTTAGGATCGAAAATGCCAGACGGCCAAAGAACATAGTTAGAAGGATCTTTCTTGGTCGTACCTCCGGGCAAGAGATTTTTCGGATGTGCTTTTCGGCTTTACAAATTCCGAATTCAATTCCATTTTCTTGGGAGGATGAATCGATTCTTTCTTTTTAAAGGTTTCTTCTGTGGAATCCTATTCCTTGCTCTGAGTGCGCTGAGCGCGCTGAGCGCGGAGGACCGTCCAGAACTTCTCTTATTTCCCGAACTTCAGGGAAAACTTCGGTTTCCGATGGAGTTTCAGACTCCGATCTCCGGTTCCTTTGCCGAATACAGAGTGCACCACTTGCACATGGGAGCGGACTTTAAAACCTTTCATGTGAACGGTCTTCCGGCCATCGCGCCCTTTGACGGATTTGTAGAATCGATTTCAGAATCACCGACCGGATACGGCCTAAATCTGATGGTCCGTTCTCCTTCCGGGTTGCGGGCAAAGTTCGCCCACCTATTCAATTTAGAAGGTGCAAAGAAAGAATTGGAGAATCTCAGACAGGCGCTTCATCTTCTGAGCGACGGAATTTTTTCGGTCAAATTTTCCGATCAGAGATTTTCGATAAAACAAGGTCAAGCAGTCGCAAGGATTGGAGAATCCGGAACCGGTGTTCCACATCTACACTTTGAACTCCATGGGAATGGGGACATCTTCAATCCGCTCGCTTATTTAAGAATGACGGATAGGGACGGAACTCCGCCCGAAATGTTGGTTTTGTACGTTGATTCGTCCGACGGAGAGAAGTTTCGAATTCCTCTGATAAAAAAAGAGAATGGGGTTTACGAGACAAACGATCCGGAACCGCTCAAAGTCGGAGGAGAAGTTCGAATTAAGTTAGGCGCCTTTGATAGGATGAATTCGAGGAACAAAAATAACGTCTATTTCGCGAGACTTCTTTCCGGACTTCAGATTCTATACGAAAGAAAATTTGAAAAAATGAGTTATGCGGAGGCGAGAGACCACCAATCCATTTACGATTCCAATCGTTCTTCTCTCAACCCACCCGTCTATGTTTACAATCTTTTTCCGACGCTCAAACCGAGTATCGACCTGAAACTTTTTCGAGAGGGAGAAGAAATTCCTCTCGAAATCATTGCGGGGGACAAAGAGGGCAATATCTCTTCTTTGAAACTCCGAATTCTCAATACGGGATCGAAAGGAAGAATTGAAAAAACCACTTCCAACGAATTTTTTTCACCCGAGAGAAGATTTTCTCTTCTTACTCCGAAAGGAAACACTTTCGGGAAAGGTAATATTCTCTTTGAAAAGGTCGGAAGACCGGCCGATTTCATCTTACCGGAAGGATTGATTCTTAAGAGTGATTTGATTGAAATCGAATCCACCGGTATAAGTTGGTCCGGAGAAGCGAAATTTCTCTGGAAAGGACGAAGATTAGGAAAAGGAGAAAATCTTTACCTTTTTGAAGAAGGGACAAAACGATGGGGAGTTCTGAAAACTACGCCCTCGGTTGACGGAATGAACGCCATTTTAAACAAAATAGGAATCGTCGCTGTTCTGGAAGACCGTTCAAAACCGAAGATTGAACATCCCTTTTTGATCTCCCGTCATAGATTTGAAACGGAGATCCGTCCAAATTCTATCATAGAAAGAATGTATTCCGTATCGGACATTGGTTCGGGCTACGGAGGTGGGGCGGAAATCTTATTGGATGGAGAAACGTATCCTTATGAATTTGAATCCGATCGAAAGATGATCCTTGTAAAAATTCCGAAAGTTTTCGGGAAATACAAGAGGCGACTCCTCCTCCAAGCAAGAATCAAGGACAGGGCAGGAAATGTTTCCGATTGGCTTACGGACCTGATCGATCTCGAAAAATACATAGAGAAAGAGAAGGGATAATTCTTACATTCTACCTTCGTTCCAGAAGCGTTTTTTCTTAAAAGAAGGCGGAGTTCCGTCCTCTTTTAAGAAAAATATCTCTATTTCAAAATCACTTCTTCAATTCAGGATAAGCACCACCAGCAGGAGCTTTGTAATTGATCTCGAAAATATCAAAATCTGATTTTCTCCAACCGGTAGCAAACGCGACAGAGACTCCGAGAAAGTATTTCGTCCCGAACTTCATCGTATCCCAAGCAAAGGTTGCGACTGTTTCATTTGTAATGGAAAAAGGATGAACTTTCCCTCGGACCTCATCTAAGTAAAGACCTTCATAGGTTCCAATCATGGTTCCTTGGTATTCTAATTTTAGAATTCTTCCCGCAACGGAGAAATTCCGTTTCGCACCGGACTTTTCTACTATGATCTTATCGACCGCGTCTTTCGGAAAGGATGGCAATTGTTTCATCGCTCCAATCACCTCAAAATCAGTTGAAAGTGCAATTGGTTCAAATCGGTGAATTCTATAATGAACCAGAATTTCTTGATTCAAGTTGTTGTTCAAAAAATTTACAACTTCGCCATTTTCCGGACGAACGCTAAATTCAACCTTTTCTTTAAGCGGTGCAAAACATTCGTCTTTCGAAGCTTCACATTTTTCCGCTTTGTCAAAAGTGGTAAATTCAAGAAGGCCTTCATGAGAATCGAATACAACACCACGACTTTCAAATTGAATGAGTTTTACAACCGCCCAACCTTCCGAATAAGTCCCCGCCGCAAACAAAGAAGAAGAAAAAAACAACGAACTAAAAATAAGAGTTAAAGCAAAAATTCTTTTCATTTCTCGGAACATCCTACACTCCAAAATTTTCTTAATGACTAAGATTCGAACACTCTAAGACCGGAATCTTCAGTTTCAAGAAAATATTTACTATATTCTCAAATTTAGATCTGAAGAAGGGTCAAGGAAGTTCCTCTTTTATGAAAGTTTTTTAGGTCTCTGTCTTCTTTCATTCTGTTCCAAATCAAAAGGCAAACACCTTAGGACCAATCATCAAGGATCACCTCCCTTTACATACGCCACTCATGACGGATGAAGGGTATCCTTGGCTTTGGGGAATCTACTCTAACCATCGATCCGTAAACCATTCTGCTCGCTCAAAAGACATTCGCTACAAATGGGCTAAAGATCGATGGTCCAAGCATGGGGTATCAAATGCTGTATCTGAGGGATTTCACCGCCTACTCAAGACAGCCTTTACTTCGTACTATTCTATCCTTCCCGAAAACTCAACTCGCTATTTGAATGAATTCTCCTTCTTGAAGAATGCTCAAGTCTTCGGCTTGGATGTGCTGATCAGTGGAAATGAGGGGAACTGTGGGAGATGGAATTTTTTCCTCAGCGAATTCAGGAAGCCGAAGGCGGTTGGAATTCGGGGGAACAAATTCCATTTCCAAAAGTTTTACGAACATCCGGCACATAGAAATTCCATGAAAAAAAGAGAGTCTTTTGAGTTCTATCCAATCTTCCTCAAAGGGTCGAAAGGAGAATCTCACCAATTGGAGTTTCTGCTTTTGATACCCGATTTTCTTCCTTGGAAAATGAAACTGAATCAATCCCAAGAAAGTTTTTCTCCGAAGACATTGGTTCAGAAGAATCCGGAGCGAACCCGCTTTTTGAATTCTTTTTTCCAGGTAAGGAATCAATTCTTCCGGAACATTTAAATCAGAAGGAGATCCGATTTTCTTCGTATCGCCTCCGGATTTTGAAACGGTAAAATCTTTCTCGATGGAAAGATTTTTACTTAAACGGTGCGGCTTTAGAAGCCTTAGATGTCTGACTGGTTGCTTTTCTTTTTTTGTCCTCATACCGATTCCGGTTCCGAGAAGTTTCGACGAAGAGCGATTTTCAGAAAAAAAATTGTGCTTTTTCAATTTTTTTAAGGGCCATTCTTCTATGATTTTTTTGGGACGGAAGACCAGCCAAAATTTGCGAACACCCGGTCTTAGGAGGATTAAGAATCAGAAGCAAACTTTCTCGATAAATTCCCTCTAAGAAAAAGGGAAAAGGAAATATACCTTCTTCCAGGTAGAATCCTTTGAATCAAGGTCATCTCATTTCTTTTACTGTCCAAACTTTTGGCTTTGTAGGGGAGAAAAGGAGGGGACCCGCTTGAAGACGATCCCTCCTCTCCAATCTCTAGGAGAATGACGAACAAATTGCAGATCGAAAGGCCATAATATCTTGCGAGAACTCGTAATTCCGCCCAATCGGCAGAATCAGGTCGAAACGAAAATCGCACTAAGTCCTGATTTATACTTTGATAAATTGTTTTTTCATTCTTTGGAATGATACAGAGCGATCGAAACTTTGAACGATTCGTTAGGAGTAGAAAATGAAGAAATTTCTTTAGAGAACCAAACTTCAAAATTTTCCTTTGCAAAGATTTAAGATGTCGTTTTGGAATCAAAAGATCCGATGTGGAAACTCGCTTTGATTTGGAATTCTTCCCTGTTTCTTTGCTTCCTCGATTGTTGGAAAGTGGTCGAATGTGACTTACGGAGTTAGATTTTTTTATTTCCCCATACTGAAAACAGTTCTTTCGAGTTTAGGTATAGGATGTTTCCTGTTAAAATTTGCACTTTTTTTTCTAAGATGAATTTCGCTTTGAAAAAAAGAATGGTCGTAACTTCGGCCAAAAGTTCAATTCTACCAAAATTCGTTCCTATGCAAAGACATCAAATTATACTTTGAAACAAAAAACGCAATGAACTGAGGAAATTGAAAATCTATTAAAGTAGAAATGAGTTCGCCATAATTTTCCAAGATCGATAGCGATCTCGGATGAAACCAACCTTCGGTGTCAGTTTGCTCATTTAAATTTTCTTAGCGAATGATTCTTTATATCTTTTCCTAGATTTGCCAGCTCGAATTACCTTCGATTGAGCACTTTGGAATAGCATCAGATCAATAATTTGAGATTTGCCGAAATGGTATTTAGATCAGCGATAGAAAATCTCCGTTTAATTTGAGTGCTCGATCAAAATTGACCATTCTCGAGAGAAAAACAGAAAAAGTGAATTCTTCTTTGTAAGAAAGAAACATGATAAAAAAAGAACGACTTACAAGGTAAATGCCTTGGATAAACTGGAGTTCTAAAAACAATCAATTATAATTTTCTAAAAAACTACCTTATTAAATCCGTCATGTGATTTTCTAATTCATCTTCTTTGAATTCACTTCTTTATAAAAGCGGAACGCTCTTCCTTAGTTTTTAGGAATTGAATGGAGATTCAGATTTTTTTTATGCAAAACTCGGCGATTTGCTAAAATGAATGAGCCACGCTTTTTAAAGAAACAACTTCAAACACCGATCGTGAAATACAAGTATTTGAAGAATTTAGGATTCATGCTTTACCTTGTTTTTCGATTCAAAAGAATCAAGCCTCCCTTTATAGGACGGTTAAAAACCGGTTCGAATGTAGAATTTTTGAAATGTCTTTTCAGCAAAAGAATAGTCCCACTCTATCTCGATTGAACGAATGACCTTCATGATTCTTAATTTCGCCTATAGTGGAGTCCATGAGTCCCAAAATACCGAAAAAACTTCACCTAACTTTTTTGACCGGACCAAATCGAGCTCGAGAATTTAGTTCAGGCTTGTCCTTGTTTGATTCTTTAAAGGCGGAGAATTCCACTGAATTTTGAATTTATTTAAAAGTCTATTCTCCACAAGCGGAGTTGAACTGCAGGCTCAGGAACGCTTAAACAAAAATGGAATCAATACGAGTCGCATTGAAAATGATCATGGTCCATTGAAGGATATTGGCATCTTTAAAGATTATCCAAAAGATCCAAGTCGCTGGCGTGTTGGTAAATTATTTAAACATTCACTCGGTCTGAAATTTAGCCGAGCCAAATAAATAGTTTTGTTTGTATGAACGCAATATCTTCCTCGCACGCCCGAGGGGAAAATCATAGAAGCAACATTTTAGACATTTCGATTCCTTTTCCCCCTAAAGCACAAAAATCCAGACTTCAATGTCCTGGCCTTCGTGAGTCCTGTACGACAAAGATATACTTAGTTCGCCTCTACTTTGTTTTCAAATATGTATTCATTGTTTTGATTTCAGTTCAGGCTTGAAATGAAAAAAGCCAAGCTCTGTGTAGCTTGGCTTTGATTGAATTGATATACCTTTACAACATATAAACTGCGATAGAGAGTTTGTCCTATTTGAAATCT
>NZ_QHCT01000014.1:50000-60120 GCF_003545885.1 Leptospira stimsonii | reverse complement strand
AGTGAGTGGCTTCCAACGAAGTTGGAAAAACAGCGATCCGTAGAGAGCGAAATAGCCAACGAACAGCGAAAGCGAAGTGAGTGGCTTCCAACGAAGTTGGAAAAACAGCGATCCGTAGAGAATGAGGTTGAATTAGTTCTTTAACGCGGCTTCCAAACGAAGCCGGAAAAAGCAAAATAAAACCGAGGTCGCAGAACACGACCTACGCTTGTTTCCGGAACTCCTTCAAAAAAACCTACGTTTCTAATTGAAACAGAGAATCAAAAGAATCCAGGAGAGCTAAAAGAAGGAACGAAACCTTCTTTGTACTTCTTTGTACTATTTCAGCAGATTCGAATCTTTTCTTCGAGAGAAATGAGGAGTCATTTAAAAAAACGAAAGCGAGAGCATAGAATTTATAACCTGAAAAGACGTATTCCATGCGCGCGGATTGATGGAAATTTTCTCTGACTGGATTTTTCACATCATCGAAACGGCCGAATTAGTTTGACAAAAAACAGATGGACAAATCGAACCGCTGGCTTCTCCTAGGAAAGGTCCCGACAAAGGAAAACGAATTGTTCGCCGCATACAACGCAGATCCCTTTTCTCGAAAAGAGAACATTCTTCTTTCTTGTTATCGTTTTCCGATCGCCCTGATTCTAATCTTTCTTCTCATTATCGGATGTTCTACTTCCAAAAATTCCATCTTCGGAACGGTGTTTGTTCGACGGGGTTTTACTCCCGAAAAAAAAACGAAACACATCGTATTTCCGATTCAGATTCGATCGGGTTGGCTCTTAAAAGATCAGAATGCAGATCAGAGAAAATTCGTAGAATCTAGGAGTTTTGAAAAGTTAGAACTCGCGATTCTAAATTACGGCGGAAAGGTGCAGGAAAGATACAACGCGGAAAAACAGTTTCGTTCTACCTTGGAAAACGAATCGGGTTTTAGCGAAGAAAAGGGAATCAAGATCGCAAAACTTCTCAAAGGCGACGTCGCCGTCTTTACGGACTTCACGGATTATGGAACCGCATCCGGCAACGCGATCTTGGAATTGACCGTAAAAGCGATGGACGTCGAAAACGGAGAGATCGTCTGGAAGGCGATGTATTCGGGAAAAGCTCTGGGCCTCCAAGACAGCTTTGACCTTTCCAATTTAGAATCTGAAATTTTCGAACAACTGACAAATAGATTAAAACAAAAAACGGAGTAAAGGAGAACAACATGGCTAAAGTAGTATTATCCAGTTTTGCGGAATTAGAAGCCTATACCGGAAAAGAAATCGGGGTTTCCGATTATCACACGATCACCCAGGAACAAGTCAATCGGTTTGCAGATGCGACTCTGGATCATCAGTGGATTCATACGGACCCCGAAAGAGCGGCAAAGGAATCTCCTTTCGGCACTACGATCGCACACGGATATCTTACTCTTTCCATGGCACCCTACCTCTTGTCTCAAATATTAGAATTAAAGAATATTAAGATGGGGATCAATTACGGAATGGAAAAACTTCGGTTTTTAGAACCCGTAAAAGTAGGAAGCAAGTTGAGAATCAGAGCGGAGTTGATCGAGCTAAAAGACCTTAGAGGTACGGCGAGAATGACTCTGAAGATGACTTTTGAAACCGAAGGATCCACAAAAGCGGCCGCGGTCGGAGAGGTAATCTATCTATATCAATTTGCCTGATGGAAAAAAATTTCTAAAATTAGGTAAAATATGAGTCCTAGACTGATCATCTATATGGTCTCGAGAATTCGAGACGAATTTCACAGGCACCTCAACTCTGAGTTGAAAGAAAAAGGTTTGGGTGCGCTTACAACGACCCACGCGGATATCCTGTTCGCCCTCGTAAAGAAAAAACGAGCGCAGATGCAAGAGATAGCCAAGATGATCAATCGGGATAAGTCCACGTTAACCGCCCTTGTGGACAAATTGGAATCCCTAGGATTTGTGGAAAGAACGAGAGACTCAGACGATCAGAGGATCGTACATTTGGAACTGACGCGGAAAGCATATTCCGTGCGACCGGTCCTTCTCGGTATTTCCCGATCATTGGTAAACAATCTCTACAAAGGGTTTACCGAGGACGAAAAGAAGGAACTCGCCCGACTTCTCGTCAAACTCTATCAGAATCAAAACCCGGATTCGCCGATCGGAGACTTTTTTCTTCAATAGGAAGAGAAGAACACAATTCAATGACTTCTCTACAACCATTTCTTTCTTGGATCGCGGGTCTGATTCTTTTCTTCTTGTCCGGAATCCATTTCTATTGGTTGTCGAGAGGTCAAACGAGCGGTAACAAAGTGGTCCCCGCGATAAACGGAAAACTCGCGTTTCAACCCGGTAAATTCGCGACCGTGATCGTCGGGATCCTACTCTGCTTGGCGGCCTTTCTGCCGATCGGCCTAACTCTCGAAAACCCTCTTGGAATTCCAAAATTCCTATTTCGTGACGGCGTTTTCTTTCTCTCCTTCCTTTTTCTTCTCCGTTCCATCGGAGAATTTCGCTTGGTAGGCTTTTTCAAAAGCGTAAAGGGAACTCCTTTCGCCGAATACGATACCAAATACTACTCGCCTCTCTGCCTTTTTCTTTCCTTGCTTCTTTTTCTTTCGGCGATCTAAGAAAGAATTTTTGATTTTTCCGAAAAGAAATTATTTTCCATTTGATAAATTCGAGGCTTGGATTTCCATTCACCGGCATGAAATCAAAACATAAATTCTCCGATAAACTTCGTTATCATTTCGACAATTTTATGTCCAAGGGAGGCGGCGCGGTCTTTGCGGCCTTGATCACCTTATTCTTAATCGCATTCTTAACGTTATCGATCTTACGCGTGTTAGGTGGATGGATCTTTCCGGACGAATCGATTCAAGGAAAGGGAGAATTTCTTTGGAGGGTGTTCTTGCAGATCTCCGACGCGGGCGCGGTCGCAGAAGACGGAGAATCAAACTGGTTCAATAAAGTCTCCGGAATTCTTACCGTGTTCCTCGGACTTGTTCTCTTTTCGAGTTTAGTGGCGTTTATTACCAATCAATTCGATCAGAAAATTCAAGATCTGAGAAAGGGAAAGAGCGACGTATTAGAATCCGATCATACGATCATTCTCGGTTTCGGAGTCAGAGTCGTCGAAATCCTCAAGGAACTGATCGAAGCGAATTCGTCCGAATCCAGAGCCGTAGTCGTCATCTTAGCGGAAGAGGACAAGGAATTGATGGACGACTATTTAGCGGACAATCTTACCGATCGTAAAACGACGAAGGTTATCACACGTTCCGGGACTCCGTCCAGTCTACATTCCTTAAGAAAAGTGAACGCGGGGGAAGCTAAGTCGGTAATCGTTCTGAACGCTTCCGGGGACGAAGAATCCAAGGAAGGAAGATCCATCGGAGACGCAAAAGTATTGAAGTCCTTAATGGCGTTAGTCGCCTTGGGACAGGACAAGGAACTCCCTCCGATCGTCGCCGAACTGTACGGAGAGGAAAATCGTCAAATCGCTCAAGAACTTTCGTCTTCGATTCAGGTGATGGATGAAAGAAATATTCTCGCAAAACTTCTCGTACAAACTTCAAGAACCTCCGGACTTGCGGTCGTTTATTCGAACTTAGTCGGCTTCGAAGGAGACGAAATCTATTTTTATAGACCGAAAAACGGTTGGAACGGTCTGCCGTTTCAAGAAATTTCATTTCGGTTTAACGAATCCGTTCCCTTGGGATTTCGAAAAGAAGACGGAGACATCCTCTTAAATCCTCCCGCGAACTATGTTCCCGGAAACGGAGAGGACGCCGTCTTATTAGCGGAAGACGATTCCAAAATTTTATACGCCGACAACGCAGTTGCGAATCCGAGGGATTTCCAAATTCCTAAAAAGAAACGTTCAAACCCGATCGACAAACAATTGATCGTTGGTTGGAATTCTAAAAGCCCGCTCATCGTGGAAGAATACGCCAAGTTCGTCGCTCCGGGTTCTACGATCGACCTTCTCGTAAAACAGATCGACGACGACTTTAAGAGTTCGGTCGTTCGTCTCAAGAAAAAATATCCGAAAATCACGTTACGCTCCTTTCAAGCCGATCTTTCCCAAGAATCCGTAATGAAACGGCTCGCTCCCGAATCTTACGATTCGGTGATATTTTTAGCGGAGGAAAAAGAAAACATAGAGGAAGTCGACGCACAGACGATTTCTTTACTTCTTCGTTTCCGTCAATATTTCAAAAGATATGCCTTTAAGACCGGAAACCAACCGACGACTCAGTTGATCACTGAGATTATGAACTCGGAAAATACCGAGATCGTTTTGGAAACCGGTGTCAAAGACTTCCTGATTTCCAATCAATTCGTATCAAAGATGATGGCTCAGGTATCCCAAGAACCGGACGTTATGCGCGTTTATGAGAATCTTTTCAGCCCGGAAGGAAGCGAAATTTATCTCAAACCGGTTTCCCTCTATTTCGAAAATCCTTCTCAGATTCTATCCTTCGCGGACTGCGTAAACGCCGCTCTCAAACGCGGGGAAACCTGTTTTGGAATCAGGATCGCCTCGGAAGAAAAGGAGGAGGAAAAAGGATACGGGGTTCATCTGATTCCTCCCAAAGATACTCAATTTTCTATCAAACCGGAAGATACCTTGATCGTACTTGCGGAAGATCAAACCTAAAACGCCGCTTTGTCCCTTCCAAGGTATATTGTTTTTCTTCTTTTTTTAGTGGTAGAAAACAAAAAAAGCCACCGAACGCACGTTAGGTGAACGGATCAGGATACAGAATCGAGCGGACAAACTTCGGACAGAAATACGAGATGGACGAGAAAAATGAGAGCCATCTCGTTCTTACTCCAAAAGACTACAGAACGAATCGAATTTTGAACGGAAAACCCTACCATAAAGCCCGGCTCAATGGAACGAAATCCATCGAACGGAAAAGTCAACTCGATAAGAATTAAATCGTTTTGTCGAGATAATTCAGAAACGGCTGAAGAATCTTATAAGAAGAAATCGTATTTTGAATGAAATGTTTAGAAAGAACATCCGCGTCGCTTTGACTTTTTTCCACGATATAACTCGTATATTGAATCCATTCCAAATCCGGGTGATCCTTAGAAAATCCGCGCGGCGCGGTTTTTAGTCTCATATCGGAAAGAGTGCCGAATTCTTTTTCGAGTTTCTTCTCCTGAACCACTTTCTTAAATGCATTCGAATTTTCTAAAATAGCTTCTCTAACTTTTCTTAAAATTTTCGGTTCCGGCATGTAAAGACCGCCGGCAATAAACGATTGATTCCCGGGTTGAATATGAATGTAAAAAAGTGGACGCCCTAGATCTTTCCCGCCGGCCCCGATACTCGCGCCAAAATTGGTTTTGTACGGCTCCTTGTTCTTTGAAAATCGGACGTCCCTATAAATTCGAAAGATGCATTTTTTGGGATCTACCCCTGCCAGAGAAGGATTCACTTTTGCGAGACCAATTACAAGTTCCGTAATGAGATTTTCGAAATCGGCCTTTGCTTCGATAAAGTGGGATTTATTTTTTTCTAACCAAGGCTTGTTGTTATTCTTCGCTAATTTTTTTAGAAAATCAAGGGTGGACGGTTGTAACATAGAAGAACCTTTCGCAAAGATTGATTTCGAATCTCCCACCGATCAAGCGAAAATTTCTCTATCCTTGTTCCTTGAGTTGGATAAAAAACGGGACAACTTCATTGCGGGAAGTCCTTTCGATTCTTAATTCCTTTTTTTCTCAGCTTGTTGAAAACCGCAGAAGATCGGTTGTATGGATTCTTTAATCGGAAGAGAGAAAAATTCTTCATCCCCTTCCTCAATCAAAATCTTTTGACAAGCGCAAAGGAGTATTAAAAAAAGCGGAATCAAATGACGACGAATCTTCGATTCGTTTTCGAAAAAAGGGCGTTCCGTATATTCTATAAATTGAATGGATCTTTCTGCAAACAAAAACAGGGTTTCGATCCTTTGGAAAAGAAGATTTCCGATCATTCGATTCTCTGTCTTTCATTCGTTCAATGAATTGACGAAGGATTCGCAATCGTAAGGAACGGAATCAGGAGGAAAGAAGTTAGAATGAGATCTTTATATCAATTCTTTACTAAAAATAGAATCAATTCTTTGAATGATATGTGCTTCTTTTTCAACGGAAAGGCGCGTCGTTTTGAGATCGGATACAAGGTTCTTTAATTCAGTGTGCAGGACTACGTTCAATCTCCTAAAGTCCGGAACCCAGAGAGAATTGAGATCTCCCGGCTCCGCTTTCCAGAGTCCCCTTGCATATTCTCTTCTTCTTGTCTCCAAATCCTTTTTCGAATCGGAAGAAATCAAATACGCGTAAACCGCGTCTACCCATTCCTCCATCCCCGGCGCCGAAGTGAATCCGTGGAAACAAGTCAGATGAACGACGTTGCTAAAATTTCTAACGATGCGGATTTCGTTTCGATGGAAACTGGATGCAAGAATCGGACAGGAAGACTTTGCCTCCTGGGTATACCAATTCCTTCTTCGGGAAGGAAGAAACCTTCGATTGACACCTTTTGTCAGTCCGCTCTCAAGATATTTTTGAACAGCCTCGGAATCTTTCGGATTCAGCTCGTTTTTAACGTCCAAAAGCCACACTTTTGCGCCTTTCTTACTTAGTTCTTCCCAATCAGAATATAAGAATATTCTATTTCTTGCATATTGTGATTTCGGAATACAGGCTCTGAAGAACTTTTCTGGGATCCCGGATTCCTCGACCATCGACTTCGTAAAGAGAAAGAAATCGTTGTCTCCTGTCGCGATTCCCCGCGTAAACTTGCCGAATTCCAAAAGAGGAACTCGAAAATCGGAAGAATGTCCGTTAAAAATATCTCCTTTTTCTAATGGATCCGTCCTCTTCTCCATACTGTGAAAAATGGGACTCCACTTCGCCTCCGGCTCCGGAAATGGAATCCATTCGGTTTCGATCGATTCTACGGCGCCTGGAATCAGCTTCGATTTATCCGTAAAGAATCCGGGCTTTAGTCTCGCCCAATGGAACCCCGACTTCTTTTCTTTTCCCGAGTTTTCCAGAAGAAGAATACAAGAACTCGTCACAGCTTCGTCAAAGAGACTATCTTTAGGAGAAAGAAGAAAAAGAGAATGAAGAAGACCCGATTTTTTAAGCGCGGTTTTGATAAAGACTCCGTAACCGGAATTAAAAAAATCCTGCGGCACCAGAAACGCGGCTCTTCCTCCTACATTGAGCATATTCAAACATTTTAATAGAAAGAATACGTAAAGATTCGCCGTACCCGGAAGTTTTTTTTCCAAGTCTCCGCCGAACCGCTTATTCAATTCCTGAGAGTAAGTCCGATCGCTTATTTTTTTATACGGCGGATTACAAAGGATTACGTCGAATTTTTGATCGGAGGTTTGTAAAAGAAAATCTTGGTCGAAGAATTGAAGAGAACCGTGAAGAGATATTTTGTCTTCTAGCGTATTTTTACTGGATTCCAAACACTGAAGATCGAGATCAAAACCGATCCATTCCGCATTCATATCCGGTCGCTTTTCAAGAAGGCTCGAAAAGAAAACTCCGTTCCCAATTGCTGGGTCGAGAATACGTTTGGAATTTTCAGGCGATGTGATACGATCCGCACCGAGAACCCAATCCACCAGGAAATCCGCTACTTTTTCGGGAGTAAAAAACTGTCCTAGAAACTTATTTTTTATTTTTCGATTTGCCTCTTGAGACATTTATACCGTGCAATTCCAATTCTTTAGCCGTTTGAACGAATGCAATTTTCTTCATACAATCACGACTCTTCAAGTTAACGTGTGTTAAAGACAAAAATTTCAGATCCTGAGAAGCGAACAACCAGTAAATTATTTAGATAGTATTACGGCAATTAGGTGACGAGGAGTATACTATAAGTCATTCTATAAAATGGGAGTTCTTCAACAGGTTCCTATTTTCTGTGGAGGTGTATACAAAAAGATTAAGCGAAATGGAAACAAGTTCGGTTTTTCACTTTGTCCACTTGGTTAAAAAAATTCAGAAGACTTAAATCCGATTCAAACCATGTGTATTTGCGCTTTCGAATCATGAAAACGGATCATTGAAGTTAATTCTGAATCAAATGTTCCCGCTTCTTTTCCTCCCATCTCGAATTCCTTTCTTCTTTCGGTATCAAAATGACTGATGAATTTATACAAATCGAGTATTAAAAATATGTTTTGATAATTTCTTTCCAGAGTAGTTTCAAAATCTCCGCGATTTCGTTTTTTTTAAGAGGAAAAATTCATATATTGTGAATTGCGGTTATTTTAAAGAACTCTGTGAGATAACGTTGCACGAAATTCTAAAAACGAAAGTAAGCTCGAATCCATTTTAAAATTCTTAAGTGATCAAAAGGGAAGAAACGAAACGATTCGATACTTGAGGAAGAGAAGTCGTTCGGTCAAAGAAAAGTATTAGGATAAGTTCGAAGGATTCTCCAAAACGTCGGACGAAGACCCTCGACTAAAAAGGAAAAAAGGTTTTCGATCGATATTAGGACGCGGATCAAATCGACCGTCAACTACTGTTTTTGAAAAGAAAATATTCTTACTGAGAGATTCGATCCGGATTCTCTTTGATTCCAAGTCGCTTTAATATGAGGACTTCCAGAGAATCCATTTTTTGTCTTCGAACTTCTTCTAATGAAGTTCTTCCGTGAATATCGGCAAGAGACGGATCCGCTCCAAGTTCCAGAAGTTTTTGAGCCAAGCCTACTCTTTTCCTAAGGATCGCTTGGAGAAGAGGAGAAATCCCTTCCGCGTTTCTATGGTTTAGATTGGTTCCGGACTTTACGAGAAGATCAACGATTCGTGTATCGAGCTCGGATTCTTCCGAAAGGAAATGAAGCGCGTTATCCGCTCCTACTTGAATCGTTTTTCCATCCACGATCGTCTCGTGCAGTCGACTCGTATAATCCGGCTTTGCGTTATTCTTCAATAAAACTTCTACGATCGAAAAGTTCTGCGCCGAAGTTCCAGCCCCGCACGCAAGGAAGAGCGGAAATTCTTCCGGATTCCCTTTATCAAAGTTTACGTCTGCGTGATTTTCGATTAGAAATTGAACGAGTACAAGATTCCCGTGTCGAATCGCAAGATTCAAAATAGAAACGGGAACCGTTTTTCCGGAAGAATCGATCTTGGACAAATATTCTATCTTAGCCCCGGATTCGATGAGGCGTTTCGGGACTGCAAGGTCGTCGATATCCAAGACCTTCACATCCAAGAGAGTCGAAAGGCTTTCTGCGAGGACGGAACTTCCGTCTTCATCCTGCGCGTTTACGTTGGCTCCGGCGCGAATCAAAACTTCGGCGACTTCGGGTCTGTGATCCGCAATCATAAGCGCGGTTTTCCCTCGGGAATCGGTCGCGTCTACGGTCGCCCCCGCTTGGAGAAGGATCTGCGTTTTTTTTGGATCTCCTTCCTGAACCGATCGTAAGAATTCGTTGTCCAAAACCGGATTCGCAACGAGCAAGAAAGGAAAGATTAAAATAAGACAAGGAATTTTGCGAATTGTAGAAGCCATTGTTTGTATTTAAATACCGTTCTTATATATTAGATCGGATTTCCGGTGGTTGTATATCCACATTTTTAGAACCCCTTTTTTCTCGGAATCCTAAAAACACCCTTTTTATCTTGACCCGCGATTCTTCTTGGAGTTCCTCTTGTTTTCGGAGTTGGACCATGTCAAAATCTTTCAAAGAATATACCTATTATGACGCTACCGGTCTCGCCGAATTGGTGCGAAAAAAATCGGTTCATCCCGCCGAATTGGTAGAATCGGCGATCGAAAGGATCGAATCCACAAACCCAGGTCTCAACGCGGTCGTTCATCGGTTTTACGAAGAAGCTCGAAAGAACGCCAAGTCCAAACTTCCGGATGGTCCCTTTCGAGGAGTACCGATTCTTATCAAGGACTTTATTCACGCGATCGGAGGCGCCCCTCTGAGCTCCGGATCGAAAGCGTTTCGAAATTATGTTTCTCCCGTAGATTCGGAGTTCGTCCGTAGATTGAAAAACGCGGGAACTCTTTTCTTAGGACAGACGAACGTTCCCGAGTTTGCTTTGATGGGAATCACCGAACCGAAGTTACACGGTCCGACCCGAAATCCCTGGAATT
>NZ_QHCT01000014.1:0-45000 GCF_003545885.1 Leptospira stimsonii | reverse complement strand
ACGACATTTCCTCGGTTACCGCTCGATTATTAAGAGAAGGTAATATTAAAAGGCTTACCGATATTTTAACTAACCAGCGATTGCAGTATTAGATATGGGTTGTCAAGAGATTACTGAAAAACGGCAAATCCGAGAGTTTTTTGACCATGGTCAATCTATCGATCCTTCCTTTGATATCCATGGTCTTCGTGAACTTGGTAATGGAGTTCCTGTTATCAGGGTTGGTAATCTAATTCTTGAAAACCGTAATAATTCTGGCTCACCTATTGGGCTGAAACTCAAACCATACCAAGTAGTAACTCTTCTATATGGAACGAGTCGAATTGCTGTAACCACGTCGCCTAATTCATAGAATTCGGATGAGAACAATGGTATCTAAGAGGAAATCATGACTGAAAATAAACTGTCTGAACAAATTAAAATAAAACCTGTTACTAAGTCCAATTGGGATGATTTTGAAGTTTTATTTGAGTCGAGAGGATTATTAAATAATTGTTGGTGTATGGCTTGGCGTATGACGAAAGAAGAACTAAAATGCAACAACGCTAAATGCAGGAAAGAATATATTAGGGAACGTATTTTTTCAAACATTCCCATTGGCTTATTAGCTTACTCAAATACTGAAGCAATAGCATGGTGTTCTGTTGCTCCTAGAGAAACATTTCAAAGGCTTGGTGGCGATGAAAGTTTAGAAAATGTATGGTCAATCGCTTGCTTCTATATCGAAAAAGAATTTAGAGATAAAGGTCTATTAAATTTGCTCATAGAAGAAGCAATGAACTACGCTAAAAAAAAAGGAGCCAAATATATGGAAGCCTATCCTGTGAATCCTGATTCTCCAAGTTATCGTTATATGGGTTTTGTTAAAACCTTTGAAAAATTGGGATTTAACTATATAAAAAAAGCGGGGAAAAGAAGATATGTAATGACTTACAAGTTATAAAATATCGGATGAATTCATTAAGCAAATATATTCTGTTATATACAGGAAAATACCTGTGCCCTCTCGTGGAGCTCCGGGATTGCTTCGTAACCCTCGCTTGGCCTTCGGCACATTTGTTTTGCAACTCGGTTCACGAGACGCGACGAATGCCTCTCGAACCTCGTTCCAATTCCTCCGAGCGTCTAGCGCTCCAGGACCGCAAACGTCGAGAAACCTATGTCGTTATGCGAAAGTTTACTAAATATTTCTATGGAAAAGGAGTTTAAAATTATTTAATTAAAGTAATGAAAATATTTTATTTAATTCTATTCCTTATTTTTCAAATAAATTGCGAAAAGCCAGAATATCGATTTGTCGCAACCAAGAATGGCTTAATTTTGAGAGAAGAACCAGATCTCAACTCTAGGAAACTAGCCTCCTTGCCATTAAACTCAAAAATCCAAATCATTGAATTTAATGACAAAACACTTAAGATTGAAAATGTGGAAGGTGTCTGGTTACGGGCAGAATTTGATAATTATCGAGGGTATGTATTCTCTCCTTATTTATCAGAAGAAATTATCCCAGAAATGCTTGATATTTCAGGTATCTATTCTGGTGTCTACGGAAATGATAATAGCATTTATGGACAGGTGGAATTATTTCATGGAAATAGAGGCATTCTTACATTAAATTTTTGTCATGATATGGCTTATCCAAAAATAAAGTGGTTAAGAAATTCAGCATTTATTTTTGTAAATTTAGAAAAAGAAGATGAACGTTGTTGCCCTGAAATCAAAGATAAAACTTTAGAATTTCGTATCAACAAATCCAATGAACTTGTGTATATTGGAGAAATGATTTACGCATGTAGCCTCGGCGGATCAGGAAGAAAATTAAAAAAGCAAATCCATCAACCCAAAGAGATATTAACGCGTGAACCTTCGGCTAACAGATAGTCTAAAATCTAGATATGAACGGGAAGCTTACAGAAATACGTAACTATTGGAATGCAAAAATTATTTTCTTCATTTCGTCTATTTTCGTATTACTCGTCATAGGGCTCTCTTTTTACTTAGGTAATAAACCTCTAATTAATCATTTAAAAGAAATATGCATTACAATAAGTACTATCTTTTTTCTATTCATTTACTATGGATTATATCACGGCTACAAATGGTTAGAAGAATCAATCGATGTAAAATACAAGTTAATCGATTTAGATATGAGTGGAATAAATATTTCTAATATTGAAATTCCAGATCTTGACTTAGGACCATTGAGCATTATTTTTAGTATCGTCGCCTGGCTGTTTTTCTCGGCTTTTATTATTATTGCCAGTTTGTATTTTATTTCATTTGTGTGGGTTACTTTAATTTTTCTTACTTCAATGTTAAATTGGATTTTTTATAGAGGACTTCGAACGGTTTTTCTTAATTCAAAGCAATGTCACGGAAATCATCTCAAAAGCTCCCTAACTTCAGTAAAATTTACATTGGGTTATATAGGTTGGGTAAGTATTCTAATTTATTTCTATGATAATTTAAAATGATTTGTAAGAGATTGAACGTCGCCTTATTTCGATTTCTCATATCGTTCATCACTCTCGGCTCCCTCTCGGACTCATTTCGAAGATGCGAACGTCGATAAGCCTCTTTCGTTAGACGACCTCGTTCTTTAATATTTTGTCGAATGGAGATAGTATGAAAAAAATACCAACATTGTATGAATGGGCTGGAGATATGGAAACTTTTGAGAATTTGTTTGGCAAATTCTATGAAAAAGTAATTAAAGATGAACTACTACAGAGAGTATTCCAAAATATGTCTTCGGAGCATATTAAACACGTAGCTCATTTCGTTGCAGAAGTTTTCGGAGGAGATAAGCTGTACACCTCCGAGGATAAGGGATCCCATTTTCGGATGATCGGAAAACATATTGGCAAAATGTTAACTGAAGAAATGAGACAACGTTGGGTTCATTTACTCTTATTGACCGCTGATGAAATTGGACTCAAAAGTGATCCAGAATTCCGCTCCGCTTTTATAGGGTATATAGAATGGGGAACTAGATTAGCTGTTGTTAATTCAAACCTACTGGAAAATCCGATAGATAAAAACGAGGAAATGCCTAAATGGGGCTGGGGTGAGACTGGTGGACCATATATTGAGAATGAAAAATAATTCGCATTTATTCTTATCTTAAAAATACTGATTTATTTCAAAATAACGATTATATTCATTAGACTCGATGTATAACTGATTAAAATAGCAACGTCGTGTAACTGCGGCATCTCGCCAGGCATCGAGATTGATTCTTAGTTCTCGAATGGACTCTGCACATAATTGCTTTGTCACTTCCTTATGCGACAAATTCGCTAAGGCTCACTCGAACCCTGTAGCCTCCGTGTCACGCAAAAGAACTTGCGAACGCAAACCTCGAGAAGTCGGAGTTGCGAAATCGTTTCATTGCACCGATGGCTCGTCATAGAACGAACTTGCACGCTTTTAGACGAACTTCGCGTATTGCACGAGACTTATGGTTTTAAAAAATGGAATCTGAAATTTTCTTGCTTTTGCTTTTGAAGCGGACTATAAGCAGAGAATCAGTTTTAGAGAAAATCGGCAAATGATGACGGATTCAAATTTCTTGCAAATCATTTCTTTCATTCTCAATCCGGAATATGAAAATGAATTCATAAAAACGACTCATACCGGCTCCTTGAACTCTTATATTAAGTTTTTTGGAAATGAAATTCTATTCATCGGACAAACGGATCAACCTACCTTTGTTCACCTCACGGACATAGATCCACAATCATTCGCCGTAAAACTTCCGGTCGGTTCCCTACATGCAAACTTTGGAATTTCTCCAAAAGAGATTTCAAACAAAGTTTTCTCTTTTCACGATCTCCCGCAAAGCCCGGCAAAAGAACAGATTCTAAACGTGGTTCAAAAAGAAAAAAATCTCATTTTCAAAATTCGAACAATCGAAAAAATAATAGGCAACGAAACTCCAGTAGATTCTTTCCTAAAAATAATTTTAAGAGAAGGCGACGATTCTTTCAGCTCGGTTGAAGAATTGAGCGATGCCTTGGGATATTCCAATAGGCAAACACAACGACTCATCTTGGATCTTACTGGATTTTCACCGAAGAAATTCTTAAACATCCTCAGATTTGAAAAATGCAAAAGGATGATTCAACAATTTTCCCGCAAGTTTGACCTTTCCTCGATCAGCGCGGAAAGCGGCTTTTTTGATCAGTCTCACATGATCAGAGACTTCTTGAAATTTTCCGGGGTCTCCCCGAAATATTATAAATCTCGCATGTCCGATTTATCCAATACGAAAGCTTCCCCCTTTGTTAGAATCAATCCAACAAATCCGAACGGGGCCTTACATGTTCAAATTCAAAAGAATCGTTTCCAAGAATTTTTGGTATGAATTACTGCAAAACATCACGATCTGGAAAACGATCCAAAAGACTTCAAAATTCAGTTCCATCGAAATCAAAAAGATTCGAGAGGAATACAATAGATTAAGAAAAACCAATCGAGTTTTCATCAGAGACATTCAATCCGAATATCATGTTTCCTGGTGTTCTATCATTCTTTCCATTTATAAAGCATGCTTAGAGAAAGGTATGAAGAATGCGGACGCTATCGGCCTTACTGAGGAAATTATTTTCTCGAATATGAATGCCGAGGGAATCTCAAAATTTATCGAAACCGCTCTGGATAAATCCAAAGACCCATTCAATTTTATCGTGACCGCTTCAAAACAACAGGAAACAAATTTTTTCGGGAATACGTTTCGCTTTAGCAGAATCAAAGACGGATTCGATTCCTATCACGTCCATGTGAACGAATGTATGTACAACGAGTTCTTCAAAGAAAACGCCTATCCCGAATTGATGACAATCGTTTGCAAATGGGATATGATTTCTTGGTCTCGAGGAATCAAACAGGAAAAGCATAAGATTTTTTTCGAAAGGCCGGTCACTTTAGGGTTGAATGGAGAGGATTGTAAATTCAAGTTTGAAAGGATTCTTTTAGATAAAATAGATACCTCAAAGAATAAAACTTCGTAAACATCGGTGACTCCTTGCAAAGGTTACCGAGTGATCCTGGGATTTATGCGATGTTAAAAAAATAAAATCGTATAATTCAACTGCAACAGAATCCTCTTTACATGCTGACTTCGAAATTCAAACATAAGGAATATTAGTCCACGATGCATCAATCACAATCGATTTCTAAAAGATTCTTTTTGAATGGATTTTCTAAACTGTCAATTCTCTTCACCACCTTGATTCTTCTTTCATCGGGTTGTAAAAAACAATCGCTCAGTGCATTCGAGGAAGGAGATCACTTCGGATTTAAGAATCAGGACGGCGAGATTATCATCGCGCCGGATTATTTTTTCGTATATGATTTTAATGAAAAAGGAGTCGCGCTCGTTTTTGGAAAAATGGGATGGAGTTGTATAGATTCCGGAAATCGGATCCTATTGAATCCGTTTCAATACGACAATGGGCCCGATCCTTTCGTGGAAGGCTTGGCACGTTTTACGGAAAATAAAAAAATCGGCTTTTTCGACGTTGGATGCAGGAAGGTCATCGAAGCAAAATACGATTTTGCATTTCCTTTTGAAGAAAATTTTGCCGTCGTTTGTCTCGGTTGCAAATCGATAAAGATGGAAGAGCATTCTTCAATAGAAGGCGGTAAATACGGCCTCATCGATAGAAAAGGAAAAGTTATAATTCCGATAGAATATAATTCCATCTCGGTGGATCGGGACAAAAAAATCGCGCGGGCAATCAAGGGCAAGGTTGCAAAAGACATTCCGATTTTTTAATATATTTTCCAATTGATAGAACTATTCGATTCTCCTTTTCAGAAATATGAAAAGTCAAAGGTCAGCAAGAATCGCTGAGAACAACGGCTCCCCAGCGATCAAAAGATTTCTTCAATTCAGAAAAGATGAATAGACGTCGATTCTACTTTGAATCAGGAACATAAAACGCAGGCCCGTTATTATGCCAGCCTAAACAATCCGTTCCGATTGCGCATAATTGATTTGGCATATATAAAAATCTTTGAACCGGACTATCAACGGAATACGAATATACTGGAATGGTTCCAGGCTGCTGACTTAGGTAAGCATAAAAGGACGGTCCGTTATTATACCAACCAAGACAACTGGACCCAGTAGCACAAAATTGATTCGGCGAATACATAAATCTTTGTCCTCCGTCCGAATCTTGAACTTGGTATTGATAAATTGGCACAGTCCCGGGTAAGAGTCGATCATACGCGTAAAAAGCAAAACCATCGTAGTCATATTCAATTATTAATCCATTTCGATAAAAACTCTGCGGCAAAAAAGGAATTCGACTATAATATAAACTTTGATAAGCGTTCCAATTTTTATCGGAGTATTGATAAACGGCGGTGGTCGCTTTTTGAACTGCAGCTTTCGGCTGCTTTAGTTTTTCGATAACGTTCCAAACGATATTGCTCACTATATTTGGATTTCCATTTTTTTCGTGAACTAAGCCGTTTTGCCAGTCGTATAAACCCCCATTGAAGACCATTCCATTATTTTCAAAAACACCCATAACGATTCCAGTGTGATCATCTGTGGGCGAACTATGACCTGACCGTTCATAATTTACACTATTGCGCGCATCCAAATAAGCAAGGATCTGAAAGCTAATTGGAGATAAATCTTTGCCGGTCGCAAACATTTTTTTGTTATGCGTATCCTCCCCACTTGATACTAAACAACCTCCTTCACATTTGAATAGAAGACTGTCTCCTTCCGTCGATCCGGGAGCAGTAAGCCCCTTATCATCCAATTGACCGTCACTCTTAAAAAATAAACCAAACTTCTGAAAGTCTTGGACAATGAGGTTGGGATCGTTGGAACGAAAAACCCAATGATTTGCTTGCTTGATTTCAAATTCTCTAGCATTTTCTGTTGTCCAAGTTTCATGAGGTCCGGATTGCGTTCCATACCGAAAACTCAAACCGAAAGTTTGATTTTCAGGATAATATAAGCTTCTTTGATACCAATTGAAAGTTTTCAGTAAGGGATCGGGAAAAGGATCTAAGGATACATTTATATTTTCTGTAGTTTTGTAACAAATGAGAAGCCTATTCGGATTTCCTACTGCGTCAGGATTCAAACGGATTTGAAACCAGGATGTATTCCCCCCGAATACAGCCATGTTTCCCCCGTTTCTAATATAATAATCTAAATTCAAACGCATCTGTTTCGAGATATACTCGTTTTGGCCGACAAAAATTACCAATTGGTATGAATTCAATAAATTTGGATCGGCATGTAAATCGACGTCGCTTGCAAATTCGATATTACTATAGGGAAATTGATTATTTATATCTTTTTTACTTAACATAGATGAAATAAAATCAATATGCCTACTTGGGCTGCCGGTAGTGGGTCTATTGAAAGACGCAGTCGGTGAAATTAGAATATTTTTACTTGGATCAGGGTAAGTGCTCGTTCCACCCCAAGTATTGTATGCTTGCCAAGTTGAAAAAGGAATTATCATAAGAATATTACTCACTACCGCAGGTTGACTTGACTTAACGACAAAGTAAATCCTTTGCGAATCACTAATTTCTAAATAATAGAGACCGGAAGGCCAACCCGTTGCTGGTATTGTCTTTGAAATTGTAGCTGTCCAAGAACACCCCGATGACGGCGCACAGGAATCCACATCTTGAGAATCGACTAACACATTATTTTCGGTACCGACTGGATCGTTAACCCCCACTTTATAGAACTTCAATGGATTGGTAGCTCCAAACACTGTCGGAGTTCCAAAAGCAGTCGGATCATTCAGATAAAACCGAATCGTCTCACCAGGCGACACGGAAGTTGTCGAACTATAGCCTTCTATCTCCGAAGTAGAGGTATGCTCTTTATAAGGAATTTGCGGTACGTAAAAAGCGGTTCCACCATTGGTCCAACCGAGCCAATTACCACCAACCCCAACAAAGGCCTTGGGGGAATAAAAAAATCTTTGCTGAGGCGAATCCACGACATAGGCATACACCGGTCGCGTATAGGATCGAGGATTTGGAAAAGCATAAAACGCAACTCCACTATTGTACCAACCGCAACTTGTTCCTACTGCGCAATACAAATTGGACGAATACATAAATCGGTAGTAACCACCCGGATCAACCGCATAGTATTGATAGACAGGAACGGTTCCGGTCCGGGGATTTGAGAAAGCATAAAAAACTACCCCATCTGAAGTCCAAGCCGTCGGAGTATTTGCGCTTTGAGAGTAATATAAAATCTGACTCCCGTACATATCTCGATATTCATATTGATAAATCGGTATAGGGGCGTTTGACGGAGAAACACTCTGTGCGCTTCGAATATGATCCGCAATCGAAATCCCATTCTTATCTTTCGTCGAGGAGAAAAGAAAATCCAAATAGTTGTTTGTATCCGAATTACAAAATTGAAACGTTGTTGAGAAAAATAGTAAAAAAGCGATTCGCAACATAAAAATTCCTTGTTCGTCCTATTAAAAGACAATTCGCATAATCAATATTAGTTTTATCCCCGTCAAGACTGATTGAAGCCAAGAGAGACTAACTTTCGAAAAAAGAAAATCTCCTATTTACCAAAATTCTTTGATCCAAGGCGATTAAGATCTTTGCTATTTTCTTCTATAAAAAGGAATCGAAACTATCGCATTCAATTGTAAAACAAAGGAGTTCCTACTTTTACTCATCGAACCGGTTTGAGAAAAAAAGGAAGCAACCGAAGTTTCTTTTTTCTAGCCCGAGACAAAACACTCTCCCCGAAAAAAGTAGGAACTCCCTCTTCTATCCACTTATCCAAACAAAATATCTCTTGATTCCAAGTCGGAACCCCGAAATGCTTTGCCCATCATGATTCCCGTCCTACTCATCGGCCTTGGAAGAATCGCGTCTCTTCTCGAAAAGGATCCTCTCCGAAATCATCCGTGCACGCACGCGGGATCGATCTTTTCTTCTTGGGGGAAAAAGAAATTCGTTCTTCTGGGAGCGATCGATCCGTCGGAAGAACGACGGAAAGAATTTTGCAAAGATTGGAATATTCAAGAAAACAAATGTTTCTCCGACTTCAGAGAATGGTTTGCGTTCTTTTCCTCCGAAACAAAAGAAAATGCGGAGAATTCACCTTTCAAAACAGGAGATCCGACTTCAAAGTCCGCAAAGGCCAATCATTCCGAATCAAATCCAAAAAACTTTCGGATGCGCTCCAAGGTTTCGGAAAACGAAATGGCTTCTTCTTCCCCAATTTTGAAAAAGAATGGAGCTCCTACTTCTAACGCTTCAAAAGAAAGAACTACTTCCCAAGCGACCGGTAAGGTCGGAACCTCATCCAAGACAAAGACACCCCTTCTTTCCTTTCATCCAGATTCGGAACCAAAAAGTAGGAATTCACACCTTCCAAAAAAAGACATCGATCTCGGAAATTGTCTCGTCGTGATCGCAACCCCTTCCGACACACACTTTGAACTTGCAAGAACAGCGATCCGTTTTGGATTCCGACATTTGCTTGTGGAAAAACCGGTCTGTCATTCTCTTCCTCTCGCAAAAAAACTCGCAAGACTCTGTAAAGAAACAGGGACGGATCTCCGTGTCAATCACGAGCGGCGTTATCATCCACTCTACAAACGAGTTCGCAAATGGATTCAAGAAGAAACCTTCGGCCCGGTCCGGACGATCCGAGCTTCCGTTCTCACTTCCGCACGAAATCCTGGAAGGGCGATCCTCGATCAAACCGGCCCCCTCTTTCATGACGGAACTCACGCCGTCGATCTCCTCACTTGGTATCTCGGAATCCCGGAACGCATCCATTCCGTCCTTCGGTCCTATCCCCATTCTCCTGTCGAAGAACAAGCGGTGGCCCTCCTCACGTATCCAAAGGGAGAAACCGTATTCTTAGAGGCAGGTGGAATGCGGAAATACTTTCAGTTTGAGTTGGACATCCAAACGGAATCCGCGCGATTTCTCGTCGGGAACGACGAGGTCCGATTTTGGAAATCCAAACCTTCACGAAAATACAAAGGATTTAATAGTTTGACTCCGGTTTCAATTTCCGAAAAATCTTCCGCAGGCTCGAATCCGTTTCTCAATCTCTACGAAGCTCTTTTCCTCCATCTCAAAGGAAAACCTTCTCAGATCACGGGAGATATGGAGGAGAATCTTCGGATTCTTTCCATCTTGGATACGATTCGGAAGAAAGCCGAAAAAAGAATCCTAGAGGTTTAGAATTTTTGTCCATGCTCGTTTCTTCCACAACCGGAACAGCCGAACCTCAGGAAACACAATCCTACAAAAGGCATAGTAGCGCCTGGAGATTCTGGAATGCCAGCACCTTTGTTTGGAAAAAGATCTGGTCTATATTCTGGTTTTTTAAATTAGGAAGAATCTTCTTTCCTTCTTATCGAAACGAAGCCGTTCAGGAAAAATATTTCCGGAGTTTAGGAACGGACAGTCGGAATTTCTTCTTATCCATGGGCGGGGTTTATATCAAACTCGGTCAATACCTCGGAAACCTCTCCCATATCTTTCCGGATTCTTTTACGGAATCTCTTCAAGACTTGCAAGACAGAGTTCCTCCCCATCCTTTTTCCGAAATCGAAGAACGGTTTCGTCAGGAATTCGGAAAAGAAATCACAAAGGTCTTTCCCGATATTCGAAACGTTCCGGAAGCGAGCGCATCGACCGCGCAAGTTCACGTCGCTTCGATCGGAGGACAAAAGGTCGCAGTCAAAGTTCTCTATCCGGGAATCGAAGCCCTCATCGCGAATGATCTCAAAAACATCCGCTCCTTTCTCAAACGGATCAACCGCTATCTCTTCCGTTTCGAATACAAAAAAGTCCACGACGAAATCAGTCACCTGGTAACTCGGGAAACCGATCTCCAACTTGAAGCGGATTCTTACGATCGAATGAGAACCTTCTTTGCGGAAGAACCGGACTACGTGTTTCCGAAAGTCATCCGTCAATTTTCAGGGAAGAGTGTTCTTGTTACGGAATTTATCGAAGGAGTCAAGATCACTCGCGCGACTCCCGTTCTCAAAGGACAAGCAAAGTCTAGACCAATGGAACTTCTTGTGAGGGCCTATGTCCTCATGATCTTTCAGTATCGTTTTTATCACGCCGATCCTCATCCCGGAAATCTGATCTACACTCCGGATGAAAAACTTTGCTTTATCGATTTCGGCGCGGTCGGAGAAATGGGAGCGAACGGGGTCTTCGCTCTGAAGAAGATTTTTCTTTCTGCGATCAGCAAAGACTACTACGGCGTCGTTTCCGGATTGGAGGACATCGGCGCGCTTTCGGAAAACGCGGATCGGGACAAACTCGAAGAAGTCGTCCGTTATTCTTTGGAAAAATTAGGAAGATTTATCGCCGATACGGATTATTTTAAAAATCTCTCTCTGGATCAGATTCATACGAGAGAGGACATTCTCTTTCTCAAGGAGATCAATTCCAGCCTGAAAGAAATTTTTAGAATGATTCAGATCCCTGAAAATTTCATTTTCCTGGAAAGGGTATTGGGTTTATTGGTAGGGATCACTGCGATCCTGGATCCGTATCGAACCGTTTTAGACTACGGTGAAAAACCGTTCCGGACAGTCGCCACCGGCAAAGAAGGCGGACTGGAGTCCCTTTTGTTAAACGAAGATAAGAATCTTTTAGGAAACACACTTTCCATTCCCGGAGAATTTTATAAAGTCCTCCAGAACATCAACCGGGGAAAACAAGGAATTCAGCTTCGGGAAGTGGAACGCCACACCCGAAAGATGTATATCCTGGGGCATCAGATTCTTTATTCCGGATTCTTGATTGCAGGAATTCATTTCGGAAATTATTATCTCGAAAAAGGATTGGAAACACAGAGCTGGGGATTTTTCGGAACCTCCGCGTTTTTCGGACTTGTACTCATCTATTCATTCTGGAAGAATAAACTTAAAAAGAAAGGAAACCCCTTGTGAAATATTTTGAAAAACGATTTTTAGACGTCTATCGTCCTCTCTATCTGGGCGTCATCTTTATCGGCGTCGTCTTGGATCTTCTTACGAAGTTTCTCGTGATTCTTTACTATCAACCGCATCGTTACGTGGAAGTTCTCGGTGACTTCTTCCGAATGACTCTTACGTTCAATACCGGTTTTGTTTTCGGCGCCTTCCAGGACAACGCGATTCCATCCTTGGTTGCGACCGGAGTTGCGATCGTCTTTTTGATCGGTTACAGATGGAAGAATTTCGATCTCGGAAATCCTTGGGGTTGGAACCTCGTGATGGCCGGAGCCTTCGGAAACTTCCTCGATAAATTCTTCGTAAAAATTCCGGGAACCGGTTTTAGAATCGGTTTTCAACCCAACGCGGGAGAATACATCGGAGTTGTGGACTTCTTAGATTTCGACTGGCCGGACTTTTTACTCTTCTCCCGTTGGCCGGCATTCAACGTGGCAGACTCCTGTGTCACGATAGGACTTACGATTCTTATCCTAACGATGAAACTCGAAGAGGAGAAATAATTCTTTGAAAGCCTTGGACCTGCCCATCTGGAGAAAAATATTCAGCCGAAAGGAAGCGAACAATAAGGAAATCATACATTTTCTTCGGGAGACGAGCGTCTTTGGAAGAATGAAAAAAAGAACCCTGATTGAGATCGCGAGAATGGTGCACGTCCGAGAATACCAAGAAGGGGAAACCGTCTTCAGGCAAGGAGAAGTCGGAGCGGGATTTTATCTCGTCTACGAAGGTTCGGTTGTAATCCGTTCCGTTCGAGACGGAATCGAACTTGATCTCGCACATCTCGACCAACACGCGTTCTTCGGAGAACTTTCGCTCTTTACGGAAGAAAGAAGAACCGCGAGCGCGATTGCGATGGAACATACGACGTTGCTCGGATTTTTTCAACCGGACTTAAAAGAAATCATAGAAACAAAACCGAGAATCGGAATCGAAATTCTCATGAGCCTTTCCACGGTAATCGTGGAACGACTTCATAGAACGAACGGACTTCTCGAAAAAGCCTACTTTCGAGGAAAACAAAAGAATGCGTGATCCGGAAAGAAGAGAACTCTCCGAGTATTTCATTCGAATCGTTTTTTTTCTGATCGTCGCGTTTACGATCATAGTCTCCTTGTGGGGACTTCAGCTCCTTGCGGTCCCGATCGTAATGGCGCTTTTGATTTTTTATGCGTTCAACGGAACGATCAACAATCTGGAAAGTATCGGGATTCCGAGAATTCTTTCGATCGCGATTCTTATGATTGCGATCAGCATTCCGATCTATATCTTCATTAACTCCGTCGCGCCTCCGATCGTTTCCACCCTCAATCCGATTCTTAAAAATTGGAAACAAGATCTGGACGACGCGAAGTTCAAGTATCTGACCGTAACCGTAAATCTTCAGTTCAACGAATTCCCTGCGAGTTGGAACGAGACCTTAAGACCGGATGAACTCATCAAAAAAATCGCCGAACTCATGCACGAGCAGGTGAAAAGTCTCGTTTCTTATTTTCCGACTTTGATCGGTTATATGATCATCACTCCCCTATTCGCATTCTTATTTTTGCTAAACGGAAATGGGATGTATAAGAATCTGATTTCTCTGATTCCGAATCGTTATTTCGAAATGGCATTGATGGTCACCTATAAGATCAACGAACAGATGACGAACTATCTCAAAAGCCTTATGATTCAGAGTGCAATCATCTGTGTCGTTTCGACCACGGGCTTTTATATCATCGGGCTTCCTTACTTTTACATTTTCGGATTATTCTTGGGGGTCGCGAATTCGGTGCCGTACCTCGGTCCGATCATGGGTGCGATTCCACCGTTATTCTTCTCTCTTGTCATCGGAGGAAGCTCCTCTACGGAACTGATGACTTCTATTCTGATCGTCGTTTTGATCGCGCAGATCATAGACAACTTTATCATTCAGCCGGTTGTAATTTCAGGCTCCGTTTCTTTACATCCGATCGTAGTCGTCGGCGCGGTGACCGTCGGTGGGGCGGCCCTCGGTCTTGTGGGAATGTTGATCGCCGTTCCGATGGCCGCAATTTTAAAAGTCACGATCCAGACGTTTTACAGTTCGATGAAGGATCACAATTTGCTGTGAGCACCCGATCGCGGAAGATTCACTTTCCGAATTCGTCTAACGGACTTGAATTCGAAACAAAAGTTTCGATTCCCTAAAAAGAAAAAGCCGACCCCGTTTCCTTAACTCCGGAAAGATTGAAGTTTAGTTTCTCTTCCAAGCGCAACTCCGTCGAGAGAGAAGTTTATTGAGAACGTATCGAAAAAGCGCCTTTTCAAAGGACGTGCATTCCTACCCAAAAGTTCTCTGGATGGCGGAAGATCCTGTCGGATCTACGACGGTCCTCCGTGAAAGTCGCGCGCCCCGCCCAAATTTCGGGTGGAGGGGAGCGGTGGCGGGAAAAACCTCGGATGACTTTGCTATATCACAAAATTCTAATTTTGCAAGAAAAAAGTTCCGCGTAGGAACTCCGACAAACCCTTCTTCTTAAGACGATTCTCATTGCAATTCCTCCCAGCTTCCGGCTAAGGACATTAGGAAAAAGAAGAAGATGAATCTAAATCACAAAACTCTGAAGTTTTTCCAGAAATTCCTTCTTCTCTGAAGCCTGTATGGAACTTTGCGGAACAATCAAGGCGTTCAGTGAGGATACGTATAAAAAGAAGTAATCCCTTGTTTCGATCACTTCACTGATCGAACCCGGCTTAAACTGTGCGGAAGTAAATGACGTTTCAAAGAGAAGCTGATCATTGGATAAAGTGATTTTTTGTTTTCCGATCATTCCTTTGTTTTCTTTCTCGCGAAGCATTTTATCGACATTGTTTCGGAGTCGCCAAAAATAGAGCCGGTCAAAAAGAAAAAACCAGGCGATTGCAAATAAGAATATTGGAATATTGAAGAGAAAGGAAATTTCGTCTAGGTTCGTATAGTTTAACGCCAAAAAGACGAACGAGGACCAAATGGGAATGATGAGTTTTGCGATCATTCTTTTCTTTTTTGAAACCTTGGAATGTCGAAAATGATATTCATTGAAGTTTACTATATCTTCCAAAGTCAATTCGTAGGAGATCTGCATAGAGTGTATTACCGGTTAAGTTTGTTAGAATAATATTCTGAATCTTAGAATCGGAAACGATTTCGATCAACAATTGCGCGTCTGCACCGAAAGAGATACAAATTTTCCGAAATTCTATTACGAATGAAATAGAAATCCAATTTCAAGTTCTTTTTCGGAAAAATATCATCGGGATCTCCAAACCCAGTCGATTCTTTTTAACAACAAGCGATCTTTTTTAATGTAACTGAATTCTTACAAAAGGATGAAAAAAACTGTTCCAAAATTGGAATCATTCCCTGCTAAATAATTTCCTTAAGCCGGTATAAACGCGAGCGTTACGGATTCTTTTTTACGATTCCGGAACTTTCGAACCATTGTCTTGTGGTTCCATTTTGATTTGTGCTCCTCCATCCCGTGAACTCAACTTAGCGCCTCCCTTTCATCGTCCTAACAGGTTTTGGCAAAAAGTCATCCAAAACCTTTCTGCATTCTCAAGAACACTCTGTCGGATCTACGACGATCCTCCGTGAAAGTCGCGCGCCCCACCCAAATTTCGGGTGGAGGGGAGCGGTGGCGGGAAAAACCTCGGGTGACTTTGCTATATCACAAAATTCTAATTTTGCAAGAAAAAAGTTCCGCGTAGGAACTCCGACACACCCTTCTTCTCGAGACAATTCCAATGCAACTCATCCCAATTTCCGGTAAGGCTTTGCGTTTTGGGACAAATTCTAAGGCAGAAGGAAACGTTAAGAACCGAAGACCAAATCATGATCAGAGTAAAATAAAATCATTGGATCGAGTCGTCCGGATTCATGTCCTATTTTTGACAAAAGTGATCATGAGAATGTAGTTTGAAAAATGCAATCTTGCCGACAAATTTATTTATCACGACAAGTAAAGGGATGCCGGCTTCCTCCCTTTACGAAAAGAGGAATCGGATTCTTCCTTTTTTTTTAGAACAGTCCGTTGACCCCATTGATCGTCACGGTTTTGATCACTTCCTTGTCTTTCTCCGATTCGGCGACCTTCCAGTTGACTCCGGAAGCAGTCGAAAGAAGACTTCTGCCGACTCCAACACGACCTAAAGCGGACCCGACTCCGCTGACCCTCGCGATAAAAATTCCGGATTGAGCGGAAAGTTTCGCATAACGTTCCAAATCTTGAGCGTGAGTAGAATCCGCTTCCAAAACGGAGTCGATATGAAAAAGAAGATTTACGTTTTGAGATCTTAGTTCTTCCAGACGTTTCGGGTTTTCGATTTCCTTTCCTGTAACGATTCCGAATCGAAAGCCGCTCATGATAAAAATGGTTTCGGATTCGCCCGTTAAAGCAGGTTTTTCCACGGGAAGAAGTTCGTGTTTTTCGTACCAATCCACCACCACAACACTCTGGATGATCGGGACCGAAAGTTTCATCTTCCCAGAGTCGTCCTTTCTAAAAATGGAACCTCCGATAATTACACCTTTATAATATTCTGAAATTTGCAATAACTCGTCCGTCAGCGCTTTTGCTTTTTCCGAAGATCCTTCCGGAGTGGAGGATGAGTTATAAAACGGAAAGTATTCCGGAAGAAGGAGAAAGTCCGACTTCTCCTTCGCAAGTTTCGACTTTTGTTCGTTTGTGATGGGTTGATTGAGATGTTTTTGAAAAAGTGTTACTTTTGCGGATGCCAATAATCGATACCTTCCTGATTTAATCCCCTAAGATGGAAGGATCCACACCGAGCGAATCCGCATCCAGGTTCTCGGAAGAACCGACTTCTCCTTGAGCGCCGCCTCCGGAGATTCCAAGATCCGATTCTCCGGTAGGTTGTTCCGTCTTGATTCCGAATTCTTTTTCCATCTCTTCCGCGGAAAGTTCGGTAACTCCGCCGAAAAGATCCCCGTTCTCAAGTCTTCCTGCGAGAGCGATCGCATAACAATAGGATTCCATAATACACTGTTTGATCGGCTTTTTATTGAGTCTTCTCTTGGATTCCATGAGGTCGAAGGTCATCAGCTCGTCCATGTTCGTGACGATCTCTTTTTTCGATTTCATATCCGCGATCAGCTTTTCCAAAATTTCTCCGGTCTTTTCCACGAATTCCTTCACGGTGACTCTTACGTTTCTGGATTGCTGACTTCTTTTTGTCTCCAGCGCGCTGGTTTTTTTGGACGCTTCTATGTAGTTCGCGCCCGGATTCTTTAGATGATTCTTTAGTTCTTTATAATATTGATCGTAGATTCGAAATTGTTCGATGGAGGCTCTTGAGGTTTCATAATGGTCCACCATCTTTTCTCGGTAGTCCACTTTCGCCCCGTTTACGATCGTAGGTTTGATTTCGATCTTCTTCGTCGTCATCACAAAGGAATATTCCGCGTCGAACTCCTTGAAAAACAACCATGTTAGAAAGGCCTTGTCCGCCGCGGGAATCAGTTCGTATTCTCCCTTCGGATCGTGTTTTCTTCTGAGTTGATCGAGAGGAAGCATACGCATTAGCTTCAGACCGTATTTTAATTCCTTGCTTAGAGAATCTTCCGGATTGACTTCTTCCTTCTTTTCCTCTTCGACAACTTCTTCTTCGGGGGCCGCACCTCCCGAGATCTCATCCAATTCTTCTCCTTGTTGTCTCTGTCCCGGTTTTTCCTCAGGCAAAACTCCGATGACGGCTTCCATCGTATTACTCAAGAGTGGAATATTCTTATTTTCGTTTCGAAGAACGACAAGATAGAGTTTTTCAAACAAGGTTCCGTAGAGATAATCGAATTCCTGCAACGCCCTCTTCTTCTTTGTGTTGTAGATGCTCGAAGGTTTTCCTTCCAATTTTTCGAGGGCCGCATAACCGAGGTTAATCGCCTTTACGTAACTTCCCTGAAACGGATAAACATAGTATAATTTTCTAAAGATAGAATAAATCGGATCTCTGACACGGGAAATTCCCACCGGAAGATCGGGAGCCGCGTTATGCGGTTCTATGACTTGATTGACTTCCGCGTTGTCATAAAGTTTGTGCATTCTCCCTATGAGTTCTATGTAGATCGGATTTTGTGCGTCGAGTTCCTTCGCAATCTTTCCCGCATAGGCCGGGTTTCCTAAAATATCGTTCCCCACAAAGTTCATTTCTAGGATGGCTTTTTTTCCGGAAAGATTGAATTCGGATAAGAAGGAAGGTAGAAGTTCCGAAGAGGAAAATCCCGTAACTCTTCCTAACCAACATTTGATTCGTACGGAGAAACGATTGATAAAGTTTCCCATTTCGTCTTCGAGAGCTTTACGATCTCTCGGAGCGGGTCCTCTCGATACCGAACCACCCTTTCCTCCGGAAACGTTCGAAGATCCGGATCTCCCTGCTGAGCCTCCTCCCGGACGAGAAGAAGAATCTCTTCCGCCTGCCTGACTTCTCTGGCCTTGACGAACATTCGGCTGACTCGGTTTACGCGCGGCTTCTTCTTTCTTTTTATCCTTTTCGTTGACGACCTTGCCGCCAGCGGACTGGAATTTATCGAACATTTCTTTTCTGGCCTTATCATCCAGATTGTTCACTCCGATGGAGCGTTTTGTTTTATCAAACTCAGCCATAATGCAACCTTTGCAATCCCGCGTCTCAGTTCAAATTTGCAGTTCTGAGAAATAAATCAAGAAAGATACTGGTTCATTTTACTTCTTGACAGACCTTTCTTCCGGGTGTTTTTTCGATCTGATGATCATCCGCAGCGAGATTCGAGAGAACCACATCGTTCTTAGCGTTCTTGAAGATATTCTGATGGATAATTCGAGGGATTTCTACTACGAATTTGAAGAATCGGTAAAAAGCGGAAGTCCTGAAATCATCAGTTTTTTCCTCGGAAAGGTTAAATTCATAGATTCTTCCGGAATTGGCATCATCATCAAAGTACGGAATCAAATCCGAGAAAAAAACGGCACCGTCAACATATTCGGACTCAATAAATCCCTAAACTCGGTGTTTCGACTATCGGGCCTGGACAAAATTGTGAACCTTTATACGAACGACGAGTTTCTAAACAAGTATCCGATTTTCCAGGAGTTTGTGGATCAAAATTCTAAATGAAACTAATATTCAAATCTTTCTCTGTTCTTATCATTCTTCTCCTCGTTCAATGCTCTTGGGTTCACGAAAGAGGAATCTTTTTCTGGTCCAAAAGTCAAAACCTAATCTATAACTCGGAAGAGGTCGCGTATTTCAAAATTTCCCCTTCCAAGGTCGAGCAGTTTGACGAGTTCGTTCCTCCGGGTCCGTTTTCTCATCCCGTAGATCTCAAACCCGAGCAGTGGAAGGACCTTTTAGGAAATCTCAAATACGTTAAAAAGTCCTCTCTCGGTTTTTTTACAGATCATGTCTTTTCCGATGGAGAATTGGAAATCATTGCAAGAGATCTTCCACACGTGATGAAATCTCTTCCGGAGAACAAGATTCTTGTTTTGATTACGAAATACGATGACATTCAATCCGTGATCTCAACGGAAGAATTGACCACGGCACTCATCTGGGGTGAGAAGACAAAGGTGAATCTCGTCTTTGGGAAGATCAAAAGGGAAATCATCGACAAGAACATCGGTATGGATTTTGCTCTTTGGACCGATATCAGACAGATTTATCTTACGAACGTTTCGGATGGAACGGAGATTTCGGATAACGGATCCGTTCAGTTCCAGACGGTGAAAAATGTTCCCAATCGCAAATGGGTTGTTTTTAATTTGGATCAGATGGAACAGTATAAGTTCAAACCGAGAAAGAGAAATGAAATTCGAAGACTTACCGATGAAAACGATCGTCCGGGCGGTTGATTTTTTCGTTTTCTTTTTTCATTCTTCGGTCCCTAAATTCCTAAGCGGGAGATTTCCAAAAAAGGGATTCTCTCGTTTCCGTTTGGCCCCGCCAATCTCCGCTCAAGCTCAATCGTTCGACTCTTTACGAAGAACTTGTTTCCATTTTTTGAAAGAAGATTTTTACTTTCTCGATCGTTTCAAAAGAATTGATCGAGACCAATGCAATCTTTTTTTCTCGGGGCGTTCATTTGTCGGAAAAAGTTTTCAGCTTTGTATCGAATTTATAATATTTGTGTGAGTTCCTACTTTTAGAAGAATCTCGGCTTTCGAATATGATTCAATCTTTCGAAAATGGGAGTTCCGACTTAAAACGCGTCAATCCGACCTATACGATTTTGTAAAAGTGTGAGTTCCTACTTTTTCTATCTTCGAGAATGTTTCTGGAACCGTTGATTTTTCTTTCAAAATCGTCCTCGAAGAACAAACGCGCTTTTGGACAAAATGTGTGAGTTCCTACTTTTTCTAAAATTCGAAATCCAATTTCTTGAAAGAATATCGGGGGGTTCCGACGATTTTGTATTTCGAATCGGCACAATTCTTAACGATTCGACTTTGTGAAAGTGTGAGTTCCTACTTTTTACGTCTTCGGAATGTTTCTGGAACTGTTGATTTTTCTTTCAAAACCGTTCTCGAACAACAAACGCACGTTTGGACAAAACGTGTGAGTTCCTACTTTTTCTGGAGAGATTCTCTGAAAAACATTCCACCTTCGGTTTTTTTCTGATGAGGAAGATTTTTTTCTTCTCAGACGATTCTGAGAATGCGGGAACTCCCGCGATTTCCAAAGAGATACGCTACACAATTTTGAAAAGAAAGATCGGTCCGGGCTAATTTCAGGATCCATTTCCCGGAGAGGGGGTAGCGAAAAACGCGAATGCGTTTGTAGCGAGGGGGAAACTTCCCCCTCCTTTAACCTTCAACCTACGACGGACTTACAACGCCCGCAGAGATCTCCTTCTTTTGCGATGTCTTCCGTATGTCTCCAGCAACGAGGACATTCTTCCTGAGTCGGTTTCAAAACTCTTACGGAGAATTTTTCGTTCTCGTGGGATGAGAGGACTTCCAACTTCGGATTTGTCTCGTGCACTTGTGATACGACAAAGAGGAGTTCCAACGTTTCCCTTGGTAAGAGTTTCGTGAGTTTCGATCCGTCTTTCGGAACGATCTCCAGACCCGCCTCGAGCGACTTTCCGATCTTTCCTTCTTGTCTTGCAAGCTCAAGGGCCTTCTGCACGGCTTCTCTTGCCAGCAACGCGGATTCGAACTTTTCTTCAAGCGCAGGATTCTTCCAGGCTTTTATTTCCGGAAACGTTTGCAAGAACACGGATTCTTTTTTCCCATTGGAAGCCCAGACTTCTTCCGCGGTAAAACTCAAGATCGGCGCTGTCAAAATACATAACGTTTCCAGAATTTTTTGGAGCGCCGTCGCTGAGGATCTTCTCGTTTTGGAATCCCTCGCGTCGCAGTACATCCGATCCCGGATCATATCGAAGTAATCCTGAGACAAGGTCACGGTACAGAATAGAATGAGTCTCTGATAGATCTGATGAAACTGATACGTTTCGTAACTCGCACTTGCGTCTTCGACGAACTGCGCGAGTTTGGAAAGGTAGAATCGATCGATTTCTTCCAGTTCTTCGAAGGGAAGGTTTTCCTCTTCGCGATGTCCATCTAAATTTCCCAAAAGATATCGGAACGTATTTCGAATCTTCCTGTATTGTTCGGATACGATCTTCACGGATTCCTTTCCGACTTTGATATCGTCCCGGAAGTCCAAGGAACTCACCCAGAGCCTCAGAATATCGGCCCCATATACGTTGATGATATCGGTCGTCGGATCGATCCCGTTTCCGAGAGACTTGGACATCGGGTGCCCTTTTTCGTCCAAAACATATCCATGGGTCAATACCGTTTTAAAGGGAGGAATTCCTCTTAGTGCCATCGAAGGCCAGAGAGAAGATTGGAACCAACCCCTGTGTTGATCCGATCCTTCCAAATAAAGATCCGCCGGCGGCTCCCCTTTTCTTTCGTCTAACACCGCAAAGCTGGAAACACCGGAATCAAACCAGACGTCCAGGATATCGTTTCCTTTCTTGAATGAATTCTTTCCGCACTTCTCGCACTTTGCATCGGAAGGTAGAAGTTCGCTCGCTTTTTGAGAATACCAGATCTCGATTCCTTTTTCACGAACTTTCTGAGTAAAGAATTGAATCGAAGCCCCGTTGATATGAGTTTCTCCGCAAGCTTCGCAAGTAAACGCAGGAATCGGAACTCCCCAGTTTCTCTGACGAGACAAACACCAGTCAGGTCTTGTCTCTACCATAGAACGGATTCTCGTGATACCCCAGTTCGGAATCCACTGAACCCCGTCGATCGCTTCGAGAGATTTTTCTCTGAGTTTGTTGAAGTCCATCTTGAAAAACCACTGCGGAGTCGCGCGAAAGATCAGAGGTTTTTTACTTCTCCAGCTATGTGGGTAAGAATGTTCGAACTCACTGTGATGAAAAAGGAATCCCTTCTCTTTCAGGAGTTCTATGATGAGTGGGTTCGCGTCAAAAACCTTCGTTCCCTGCATCATTGGAAATTCATCGGTATATTTTCCGTAGTCGTCTACGGGCGAAAATGGTTCCAACCCTGCCGCAAGCCCAACCTTGTAGTCGTCTTGCCCGTGCCCTGGCGCCGTGTGAACACAGCCCGTCCCCGCTTCCAGAGTCACGTGATCTCCAAAGAGAGGAATGGAAACTCGATCGATAAAAGGATGTTGGAATTTGAGAGCCGAGAGTTCGTCCGCAGTGACCGGTTTTACTTTTGTCAACGCCACCCCGGTAGCGTTCGTAACGTTTTCGGCGAGTCCGTCTGCGAGAATCAATTCTTCTCCGGACTCCGTTTTAAAAATAGAATATTCAATTTTTCTGTTAAAGCAAATCGCAAGATTCGCCGGAAGAGTCCAAGGAGTCGTCGTCCAAATTAGACAGTAACGATTCGGCTCTCCGATCACGGGAAATTTCACATAGATCGAAGGAGATACGTGTGGATAGTATTCTATCTCTGCTTCCGCGTGCGCTGTCGCCAAATCGATCGACCAATAGACCGGTTTTTTTCCGCGATAGACGTAACCTTCCTGAAAAAGATCTCCGAACACTTCCACAATTCTTGCTTCGAAATCGGGAGACATCGTTTTGTAGATTCTTCCTTCTTCCCAGAAACAAAGAAAACGACTCAAGTCCTCGCTCTGTTTTCCAACAAACTCTTCCGCGTAATTTCTACAGAGTTGTCTCAGTTCTTCCGGTCCGGTTTCACGCGCTTTTTTACCGAGATTCTTTAAAACCTGAACTTCGATCGGAAGTCCGTGGCAATCCCAACCCGGAATCATGTCCGTATAAAATCCGGCCAGCGCTTTCGATTTTACGATCGTATCTTTTAAGATCTTATTGAGCGAGTGCCCCAAGTGAAAATTTCCGTTCGCATACGGAGGACCGTCGTGAAGGATGAACTCTTTTTTCCCTTTTCTAAGTTCTCTCATCCTATGAAAGATTTTCCCCGACTTCCAGGCTTGGATCTGCGCGGGTTCTCTTTTTGCAAGATCCGCTTTCATAGGAAAATCGGTCTTGGGAAGCAATACGGTGGACGAATACGGATTTTCTTTTTGTGTTTCGCTCATATAAATATCAATAGTCGATTTTTGTCTTCGGGAGAATCGCCTGGAGTTTTTCCGCGTCCTCTCCTTTGAGTGAGGTTTTTTTAATATTCAATCTTTTTAAAAGAGTGAGATTCTTCAGCTTGGTGTAATTTGCTGGAAGACTTTTGATTCCAGTATTCAGACTCAGATCCAATTCTTCCAAGCTGGAAAGACTCGCGAGAATGTCCACGTCCGTTTCGGTGAGAATCAGTTTGTTCTGATCCAGATAGATCGTTTTGATCTCCGGCAAGAACAAAAGTTCGGATGGAAGATTGGCGAGATCGTTGTTCCCTGCGAGAAGAACTTTCAGATTTTTTAATTTAGATAGAGCGGAAGGAAAGGTTTTGAGGTCGTTTCCAAAAACGTTCAGTTGTTCCACACTCTTACATTCTCCGAAAGATTCGGGAAGGGAAGCCAAACTGTTCAAACGAAGATCGAGACGTTTCAGGTTCGGAAATTTACAAGCTCCTTCAGGAATCGAGGTCAGCTTTTGCATACCCAAATCGAGTACCGCGATCGAATCCGCGCTTGCGTTCGCTTCGTTTAATATTTCTTCCACATTCTTCTTACATGCGACAAAGACAAGGCTCGTCGCGGAGAGGAGAAGAATCAAGGTTTGCTTTTTCGAGAAGAGAGACTTCATTCTTTCTTTTCCTTTTTTAGAGTGCGAATATGGCTTCTAAACCGTTTTCATAGGGTTCGCTCAACTGATCAAAAGAAAGACGGATTCCTTCTTTTTGAAATTCTAATACTCCGCTTTCGTTCGTCTTTCCGACGGAATAGAATTTGAGTCCGGAAGCTTGTGTTTGTTTTTGAATCTCTTCCTTCTCGGAAGATACAAAGCCGACGAGAACCGCCGTGGAAGTTTCTCCAAAAAGAGTCAGATCGAGACGATCTTGTTTGAGAGAACTCAAGTCCGCGGAAATTCCAAGACGAGAAAAAAGAACCGTCTTTGAAAGCGCGATCGCGATTCCTCCGAGAGAAAGATCTCGGGCCGATTTCAAAATTCCTTTTTCATTCAAGGAAAGAATCAAATTGCAGAGCGCCAATTCTTCTTTGATATCGAGTTCCGGAATGGCTCCGTTGACTTGTCCCTGAATCTTCTTTAAGTATTCACTTCCACCGAGAGAGGGGCGGAAGTTTCCGAGGACCGCAAGCTCGATTCCTGCTTCTTTCGGAAAATTGGAAAGAAGTTTTGTTTTGTCCTGGAGAATTCCCACCATTCCGATCGTGGGAGTCGGAAAGATCGGGCCTTCCGGAGACTCGTTGTAAAAGGAAACGTTTCCTCCGGTTACGGGGAGTTCGAGAAAACGGCAGGCGTCTCCCATTCCTCGAATACATTCCGAAAACATATAGTAGTTTTCCGGAATATAAGGATTTGCGAAATTGAGATTGTTCGTCACCCCGAGTGGACGAGCGCCGGTGACATAGACGTTACGAGCCGATTCACAAACCGCAAACTCGGCGCCCTTGTAAGGATCCAGATACGTATATCTGGAATTACAATCGGTCGCGGTCGCGAGCGCCTTGTTTGTGTCGGGGATCGAGGAAAGTCCTCCGTCGAGTCCGGGCCCGATGAGTTTTACGAGTCCAACTTCGCTGTCGTATTGTTCCGTGATCGGTCTTCTGGAACAGACGTTCCAAGAAGAAAGAATTTGAATCAGGACTTCGGTCGCATTCTTACCCGAAGTTACGTCGGGAAGAGAATCCGGTTTCCAAGATTTTACCGCGTCCAGATAAGAAGGACGTTTGGTTTCGCGTTCGTAACGAGGAGCTCCTCCGCCTAACACGAGACATTCGGCGGGGATATGGGCCTTGCGGATTCCCCCCATAAGAATTTCGATAAATCCGTCGTGCGTGATTTCTCCGATTTGAACCGCATTCAAATTCCATTTTTCGAATATAGATACGAGCTCGGCTTCTTTTCCTTTTTTAGGAACCACAAGCATTCTTTCTTGAGATTCGGAAAGCATCGCTTCGTAGGCGTTCATTCCGGTTTCGCGGAAAGGAACTAGATCCAAGTTGATCTTCATCCCGGTCTTTCCCTTTGCGCTCATCTCCGAAGTCGCACAGGAAATTCCCGCGGCGCCCATGTCTTGAATTCCGATCAAGAGCCCTTTCTGGATCGCTTCGAGACTCGCTTCCATAAGAAGTTTTTCCATAAACGGATCTCCGACTTGAACTGCGGAACGTTTGGATTCCGATTCTTTCGAAAGGTCTTTGGAAGCAAAGGAGGCTCCGTGGATTCCGTCTCTTCCCGTCGTAGCTCCGACGATATAAACCGCGTTTCCGATTTGTCCACCGGTGGTCGCGCTCGCCATCTGATCGTGACGAACAATTCCGACCGTCATCGCGTTTACGAGAGGATTTTTAGAAAAACATTCATCGATAAAAAGTTCTCCGCCTGAAACGGCGATCCCGAGAGAATTTCCGTAGTCGCCGATTCCTTTGACCGCACGAGAAAGAAGGTATTTGTTTCGAGGTTCGTCCGGATTTCCAAAACGAAGGGAATTGAGAGAGACGATCGGACGCGCGCCCATCGTAAAGATATCTCTCATGATTCCACCGACTCCGGTCGCGGCGCCTTGATACGGTTCCACGGCAGTCGGATGATTGTGACTTTCGATCTTAAAAACAACCGCGAGTCCGTCGCCGATATCCATCGCGCCCGCGTTTTCTTCTCCGGCTTGTGCGAGGAGCTTGTCCGAAGAGGTCGGGAGCGTCTTTAATTTTAGAATCGAGTTTTTATAAGAACAGTGTTCCGACCACATTGCGGAGAAAATTCCGAGTTCTGTGGAGTTCGGGATTCTTCCCAGGATGTCCTGGATTTTTTGAAATTCTTCTGCGGTAAGCCCGTGTTCCAGGGCGTCTTGTAAGGAGACGGCGTCTTTTTCCATCGATTGTCAGTATTTTTTCCGAGTCGCACTCTGAAAATCAAATATTCCGATAAATTCAAACGAGGAGTTCCCGCATTTGTCGGGAGGAGCGAAGTTTTCAAAAGAAAGAATTTGCGACCTTTGAAGAAATCCCTTTTTGTGAGAGTTCCCACAAAAAGGGATTTCGGTTTTGATTTTTTTGAAGTACGATCGGCCCTTTCTTAGGAGTTCCCGCAGTCAAAAAACAATTCTGAGTTTTCAAAAGAATCTTACGGAGGCAAAGGAAATTCTCCTTTTCCGAGACCGAGCTTCTCCTCCGAAAAGTCAGGGAAATTCTTCCAAGAAAGGTTGGAACACCCGCGTTCCTCCGACTTCTCTCGAAAGTAGGAACTCATACTTTCCCCCACGTTCGCAGACCCAAACCTTCTTCGGAATCAATCCGGAAAAACACGATTCTTCAGGGAACGGATTTTGGGAGAAAAGACCCAATGTAAGAGACAGGAAACAAAAAGAGGAAATGTCAACCAGATCCAGGAATTGTAATGATACGCATCTTCGAAACGAAAGTGTAAAATACACCAAAAGCCTCTCGTCGTTCCACAACCCGGACATTCCCAATCAAAAAGAAAACGAAAGAAACAAAGAGGAAGCGGATCATAAATAAATTCTTCCGGAATCGAATAAAAAATCCAGGTAGCAACGACGACGAAAGCAAATCGAACGTGTCTTGGAAAGCGTTGCAGAAAAACAAAAATCCCATGCCTGTGGCGCTTTCTTTTTGAAACCAAAGACATGGGAACAACTTAATTCCTTGCGATCTTGTTTCCCTTTGAGTCTTTAAAATTCCCCGTAATAATCTTGATCAAATCGATCAACGCCCAAAATCCACAACCGCCTCCGGTGAAAAGCATCAAAATCCCTGTTCCGGTCTTACCCGTATAAAAACGATGCGCGCCCAGGATCCCGAGGAAAAAACAAAGTAGAAAAGTGGTCATCCAATTTTCCGAAACACCACCCGAGCCGCCTTTCTGACGAACTCCGCACTTCGGACAAATCTCCGCTTCCCGTTTGATTGCCGAACCGCAAGAACCACAAAAGACTTCGTCCACATTTTTTTCTCTAAATTCACTCATTGAAGAACCTCCAGCATTTGCTAATATTTAATTTTAGAATCCGTTATATACGATTGCTCATCTCAAGGGATTCTAAGGACATATTTTGGATAAAATAGTCGGTTTGAAATTTTCATTCACAGAGATCGACGAGTTCTCTTTGTTACACCTGAAGTTCTGCGCGATTTTCTAAATCTGATTTTTTCAGAAAGAAATTGAGAAGTAGAACGATAAGGGTTCGAAATCGTTTACTCTTTTTTTCTATTGGAGAGGAATGGAGAATGAGAACATTTATGAAATTAAAATACATCTTGCTTTTGCATCCGCGATTCGATCAGAGCAGAGTCCACAAAAGTCGGGAACCATTGCTCTGGATTAGGATACCATACATTTCATTCTAATGATCGCTCGTTATAACTTGAATTTATTTTTGTGAAAAGGAATGGATCCCCCTCTTCGGAATGAGGATTTAAGAATCGAAAAAAGGCCACTCCCAAAATCGGAAACTGCAAGAACATACAGAGTAGTTTATAATTTTAGAATATATTCCCTTTGTAGTTTCGCAGGACTTGCGTTAGGATCTATCTAAACTTTGATTTATAATCGCAGACTTGTATTTAGAAGAATAAGACGAAGCGAAAGATTACCGAACCTTCGGAAAGAATCGCACATTTTTAAATCGGATTCGAATCTGGATCTCCGTGGGCAAAAGTGACTCGGTCCGAATTTTAGAGAACGGAAACAAAAAAGGAAGAAGGTCTATTCTTCCTTTCGACTCAAAAACGATTCCAACTCTTTTACCAATTCTTTCGAATCTCCTTTCACCGCGTCGAGATCGATTAATAAGTACTGGATCGTATGGATTCGCACCTTTAAAAACAGATACTGTTTTTTAGGAATGATCTTTAGGAGTTCGTTCGGAAGTATTTTAAGTTCGCCTTTCTCATCGGAGATCTTCAGTTCTTTTTCAGAAATCGAAATTCTTCCCTCCGTGTCTTGAAAACGAATTCTTCTTAGAAAAATAAAAGGCCTTAGAATATAATAGATGCCTATAATTCCAAAAAACAATGGAATCACGTACCGATCCGTATTCTTATAAAAATAGAATTCCAGTGCGGAAACGATCAAAAGTAGGATCGGTAAAAATCGTCTTTGAAACCAAAGGATCGGTCGGTTATAATAGCCGAAGAGATAGTTCTTCCTTTGTTTTTTTACATCCAAAACATAAGAATATTCCATAAAACCTCCGCGATTTCCACATCCTAAAGATAGGAACGTTAGGATCAACCTTTCCCGAATTTTTCTCAATGAAAAACATCGAAATGAAGTTGCGAACGTTTATTTTTGACAATGGGTGAGAATGTATTCCATCAACACAGGACGCGGTTCTCCGGAAGGCTTTTTTTTCATCCATCCTCCGTCTCCCAATTCCAGAACGGAAAGATTGCAGATTTCATCCTCTCCGTTGACTCCCGCTTGAGAAAAGAGAAAGAGGGATTTCCAAAATGAAAAGGGAGATTGGGAAGAATATAAAATTGGGACTGTAAGAAAAAGGGAACAGAATAGAAAGAACGTTCCCAAAATAACGAATAATTTCTTCATTGAGCGTTTTTGTTTTACCTCGGAATCCAAGCCCTCAAAAAGGAATACGAAGTTTGAAATCAAATGCGCCAAACTTTGTTCCGAATTCTTCTGAAAATCATCGTCCGAATTCGGTTTTTTTACGAATCACAGTTCTTTTGGAATCCGTTGGTTGAGTGCTTAAGGGCCGATCGATTCCATTGCTATTTCTTCTTGAGTCCTAATTCGATTTTTTTTATCGAAATAGAATAGAATGATAATCGAATTTTGAGAACAGAGAAACCTCCATTATAAAGAGAAGCGTTTCTGATTATAAAATGAATGAGAACATTGGAATCCGAAAAACGAGGCTTGGATTAAAGGAAAGAATACTTCCGCGTCTACGACCTGTTACTTCATCTCGAAACGCGAGTCTCATCTACTCCAAATTGACTTCTTATCAGATCGAATAATAATTTCTTCGATAATACAATAAAGGACGAAGAGAATCGTCGGCTCCGGCGGAGATGACTCTTCCGATTACGATGGAATGATCTCCTCCGTCCACGAATTGATCCACTTCGCATTCAATGTAAGAAAGAGTTCCCGGAAGAATGGGGAGACCCAATTCTCCTTTTTTACACTGTAGTTCTTCGATAAGCGCGTGTTTGTCGGTTTTTCCCGATGCAAATTGATTGGAAAGAGAATCTTGTCCTTGTGCTAAGATATTGACGACGAATTTTCCCTCACTCCGGATCGGATCGTGACTTGCGATATTCTTCTGCAAACAAAAAAGAACAAAAGGAGGATTGAGAGAAAGAGAACTAAAACTGCTTACGGTAAGGCCGCTCTGTTTCCCTTGATGAGAATACGTTATGACGGTGACGCCAGACGGAAAATGAGAAAGCGCATTCTTAAATACTTCGTCCGTGATTTTCATAGTGTCGATCTTAAAAATGCAAAACTCCCTGTCAACTTCTCATCAGAACCGATAAGACAAAGATGAAATTTTCATAACCTCAGGAATTCTTTGAAAAACTTTTTCCTTCTTTCGGATCCGATAAACCGAATTGACACACCTGCATTTGGCAAATAAAATCGGAAGAATCTTGAAGATATTCATCCGCTCCCAAGTTTCTATTTCGAGGTTTGTTATGCGAATTCGTTTTCTTTCCCTGCTTTCGATTCTGATTTCTACATTCTTTTCCCTTTCTTGTCTTTGGATCATCCGTCCTTCCGGAAATTATTCCGAGCAGATAAGACCGCAGGAACCGGATTATTTACTTTTGAAATCCTGGTCGGCGCTACCTCAAACGAAAGACGATGCGGATAAGGTTCCTTCGGAATCCACTCTTCAAGACAAGCAAAGTCAAGCGCCGGTCGACGTCTTTTTTGTTCACCCGACCACTTTCTACGGTAGAGATTGGAACGCATCCTTAGGAGACGAAAGAGTGAATGAAAGAACGGACGAATCCACAATCCGACAACAAGCGAGCGTTTTCAACTGTTGTGCTAAAATTTACGCACCGCGCTATCGACAAGCGACGTTGTATTCTTTTTTGGATTCTGAAAACGGGAAACTCTCTCTTGAATTAGCATATCAAGATGTACTTAAGTCTTTTGAAACGTATCTCAAAGAATGGAACGCCGGTAGACCGTTTATCATCGCTTCCCATAGCCAAGGCACTTACCACGCGATCAGGCTCCTTCGGGAAAAAATCGACAACTCACCTCTCAAAAATCAGCTCGTAGTCGCCTATCTACTCGGAGGAGCGGTCCCGATCGATTCTTATAAAAATATACCGATTTGCTCTAATCGAACACAAACCGGTTGTTTCATAAGTTGGCGAACTTATGGAGAAAAAGCGGAGGTTGGAAAACTCCCGCACGACCTGAAAGGACCTTATGTGTGTGTGAATCCGCTGAGTTGGCGTGCGGACGAAACGATTGCAGTGGCCGACTTGCACGCAGGAGGAGTGAACGGGAAATTCAAAACGATCGAACCGAAACTCTGCGATGCAAAATGTACCGATGGAGTTCTTCGAATCTCAAAACCGAATGCCAAAGGTTTTTCAAGGTGGTTCGGAGAGAATTATCACGTATTGGACTACGGAATCTTCTATCAAAATATTCGAAATAACCTTTCGGAAAGAATCGAAGCCTTTCTTCGATCCAAGAAGAATATAAATTGAATTCTCGTCGGACTTTCTCACCATCGCACTGAAAATCAAATTCGCAAAGGAGAATTCGATGACTACCTCCGAATGGGAAACAAGAACGCAAGAGTTTAAGAGAATCGTACCGACTGAAATAACGATCACCCGTTGGGAACATTCTCTCAAGGTAGCCGAAATTGCGAAAGAGTTAGCGATCCTTCATTCCAAGGACGAAGCGGATCTCGCGTATTTGGCGGGAATCGTTCACGATATCACAAAACAAAAAACTTCGGAGTTTCACATAACGTTATTTAGAGAATCCGGTCAGGAAGAATTGGAACAACTCCCTTCCGCCGCTTGGCACGCCTACTCGGCGGCGATCTATCTCAAAAAGCAGTACGATTTAAAAAACGAATCCGTTCTTTCCGCGGTTCGAAACCATACTCTGGGTGCGGAAACACCCGGACCATTGGATTTAATTCTTTACGCGGCGGATTTTTTAGGATCGGAATACGCCGAAAAAAATCCTCTCTATCCCGAATGGAGAGAACAAACTCGTAAAAATCTCTATTGGGGTGTTCTTTGCAAAGCGAAGAACACGATTCTCGATTTGATTTCTACAAACAAAAGGATACACCCCAGAACGATCGCGACTTACAATCTCGCAGTTTCGAAATGTTAAACGACTTACGATCCTTTTTCTCTGGTCGTTCTCACCGAAATGTCTCGGGAATGTAATACGAATCAAACCGAACCACCCTAACATACGCAGACTTCTAACGGGAAATAAACCCGAAACTTTAATAGGAAACGTATGCGATTTGAAAACCGGGCCTTTTGGATTCTTTTACTGATATATTCTGTTTTCCTAATTTTCGGACTTGGTTCTTTTCCGCTCATCGATTGGGACGAGAATATCTACGGCTCAGCCTCCAAAAGTATGTTTCAAACAGGGGATTATTTTAGAATCAAGGTGAACCAGCAAGCGTTCACGGAAAAACCTCCCTTCTACTTCTGGCTTACTTCGATTTTCTATCACATCTTTGGAATCGGAGAATTCGCCGCTCGTATGCCTTCCGTATTGAGTGGAATCCTTTCCTTTATCGCGATTTATTTCTTTGGTAAAAAAATTCTTTCCGAAAAATTCGGCCTCGCCTGGGCGCTCCTCTATTCCTCTTCTCTATTACCTTTGATTCTTTCGAGAACAGCTTATATCGACCATCTATTCAACACATTTCTCTTTTTGTCGGTCGTCTGCATTTATCTCTACGACGTAGAAGCGGAACTTAAGAATCGAACTCGCTTCCTTTATTTGATCCTAGGCGCGTTCGTTATGGGACTCGCAACTTTGACAAAAGGACCTCTCGGAATCGGAATCCCCATTCTTTCCTTTATCACGATGAGAATCCTTCAAAAAAAATATTCGATTTCCGTTTGGGAAACCGCGATCGCAGGATTCGTCTGCGTTTTAACGATCGGTTCTTACTATTTTACGGACTATTTACTTCACGGAGATGAATTCATCTTAGGCTTCTTAGAATTTCAAAGGAAACTACTAACAAAATCGTTAGAGTCGCATACGGGTCCTTGGTTTTATCATTTCTTAGTCGCGTTAGTCGGCTTTTTCCCCTGGACGCCGTTCTTATTCGGGTATGGCTTAAAAGAAAATCGAAACCTTAGAGAGAACGATCAACTCAAAGGCCTCTTTCTTTTCTTTCTATCCTGGACAATTCTTGTGCTTGTTATTTTTTCAATTGTACAAACAAAATTGCCGCATTATTCCTCTTCCATTTACTTCCCTCTTTCTTTTTTTGCGGCGTATCTATTCTGCGAACAAAAAAATATCAGAACGTCGATTAAGATTCTATTTTATACTTTCGGATTTTCCTTCTTCGTTCTTTTTATTTCACTTCCTTGGATTCTTAAATTTACTCTGCAAAGTAGCGATTTTATTCAGGCGTTCGGTGGCGGACATTCCTTCGAAATCGATACACTTTCATTCTTACCGGCTTTCATTTTTATTCTCGGCTTTATCGCAAGTGCCTATATGCTTCATCAAATTCCGTTTTCATCGAAGTTTGTTTCATCTCTGATTCCGCTTTGGCTCTCGATGATAGGGTTTGTAATTTCACTTTCGATTTTTATCGCACCAAAAGTGATAGAGACACTACAAGGAAGAATTCTTAGATTATCGGATATCGCCTGGAAAGAAAAAGGCGACTTGGTATTCTACAAGTATCTTTCCTTTTATCCGTTCTTCTATCGCGACAAACCGATCTTCATCATCGGAAGTTACAAATTTCAAGACGATGAGTCCTTGTTAACAAATTCGCGAACTCAAAAGACGTTTCTTCTCACGAATAGAAACAGCATCTTGGAACTGAGTTATCTCTATCCTAAGATCAGAGTGGAGTTGGTGGCGAGCGAGGGAAACTTAGTTCTACTCAAAGTCATTTATCTTTGATCGGATCCTTTCCATTTTAGAATCTGAAGTTCGAAATTGAATCTTTGGATTTTCGAAACCGTATGCAGGATCAAACCGATCGAAAGATTGATCAGTGAAATGATCATTAGGCCTGTAGCAAGAATAGCCAAAGGTACGTGATAAACGAATTTGAATTTTAGATAATCATAAATCGCCGGGAAACCGAATAACACGGAAAATGCGAAAGAACAGAAGGACAAAAATCCGAAAAAATGCATCGGCTTGTAATCCTTAAAAATCCAAAGAATGTTTTTTACGACCGAGTAGCCGTCCCGAATCGTATTCAATTTTGAGACACTTCCCGCTGGACGATCCGAGTAACGAACCGGAACTTCTAAAATGGAAAGTCGCTTATCAAGCGCGTGTAAAGTCATCTCTATTTCCAATTCAAACCCCTTGGAAAGAATCGGATAGTGACGAACAAAACGATCGGAAAAAATCCGGTAACCGCTCATCGCATCCTTAAGTTGAACGGCAAAAAGGAAATTGATCAATCGGATCACGAGATAATTTCCGAAAGAATGGAATCTCCTTTTGTTCTCCGTTTCATAGATTCCATCGCTCAATCGATCTCCTACTACCATATCGAAATCTCCGATCTCTCGAGCTTTCAGCAACTTCTGAATTTCATTCGCCGGATAAGTCATATCGGCATCCGCCATGACGTAAACATCGGCCTGAACGTTTGAAAAACCTTTTCTGACTGCGTTAGCCTTTCCCTGTTTCGGCTCAAAAAGAATTCTACCCCGTATTTTATGTTTTCTGAATGTTTCTTCGGCGATAGCCGAGGTCTTATCCTTTGAATTATTATCGATCACGACGAATTCCGCATTCGGAAGTTCTTTAAAAAAGGAAAGAATCGTCTCTCGAATCGTAACCTCTTCGTTATACGCAGGTAACAAAACCGCAATTTTATTCTGATTTGACATACTCTAATTTCATTTCCAATAAGATCGAATCATTTCGGAAAAAGGATTCGAAGCATCGGCGCAAAAAGAGAAGGAGGACACAATTCATTTTCGAATGATACAAATTACAATTTCTTAATTTTCCGTAACCAAAAGGAAATATAAGAAGTGAAAATATGATTTTTTATACCGAAGGAAAATCTCAAATGCCAATCGATGAAAAAGATTTTCGAAAGAACCCTTCTTTCTCTTCTATTTTTGTTATGCGTATTCGTTTGTTTCAATGTTTTTACATACTTTTCGTTTCGATCCGATCATGATGAGCTACTTTCAAATCACTCCGAGACGATTATCGATCCCTATCGAAAAAAACTGCAACTCAAATGGCAGAAAGCGTCTTTTCACAATCATACGAACGAAGTATGGTACACTCCCGGAAGAAATAGCGTGGAAGAAATTCAAAACGCATATGTTAAACACGGATATAAAATTCTTAGCTTCTCCGATTATGAGAGAATCACCCTACCTAAAAATCCAAAACTCACTCTACTTCCGGCATTCGAATGGGGAACAAATTTAAGGAAGAGACATCTATTGGTATTGGGAGCGAGTAAGGCGGAATCCGATCCGTTTCCATTCTATGCTTCGATCTCAAACATCCAATGGGTGATCGATCGCTTTAGCGAGGAAGGTAACTTCGTTACGATCAATCATCCCAAACTCAACTTTAGTTTTTCCGATGAGATGCTCCGGACCCTCCAACGGTACGACGCAATCGAGATTTTTAGTCCTTTCGGAGATCATCTCGAACTCTGGGACAAATTATTAAGCGAAGAAAGATTTCCGTTTTGTATGGCTTCGGACGACCTCCACTATCTTCCAAAGGATGAATATGAAATGGCGAAGGCGGATTCGAAGATAACCATGCGGGACATTGTTTCCCTCTTATATCGACCCGAGGGGCAATCCTTGACGCGTTACGTGTTGATAAATACGGAAACACTCGAACCGAAAAATATCTTAGCCTCTTTAAAATCGGGAAATTATGTCTGTGTTAAAAAACACGATCGCATTTTAAAGGATCCGGTCCTCGTCGACTTAGGGATCAGAGATAAGAATAAAGTTTACTTCGTCTTCGATGAAAAAGCGATTCATGTTCAGTTGATCGGAAAAAATGGGAAGGTTCTCGGAGATCTCTTCAACTTGAAGGAGGGGTTTTTTCAAATCCCTCCTTCAGAATCCTATGTAAGACTTCAGATATATTTCCCAACTTCGGTCGTCTTGAGCAATGCGTTTCTTCGTAGAGTTCAATCGAAGTTGTAAACGAGTATCTTTGAATTCAAACCGAAATTAAGCCGACCTTTTATCCACGACCCAACCGATTGAGAAAGCTACGATTAGGATCGTAAGATATCGAAATCCGATTTGAACGAAATAGTCGGAGACGCTCATTTTGGACATCGGAAGCAAAATCAAGAAGTCCAACCCCCAATTGATTGCAAGCCAGAGAATTCCAGTGATAAAAAGAATGGATAACGTTCTTCCTGAGATTTTCACAGCGAGCAAAGAAAGTAAGACGCTTCCAGTGAGATTGCCTACGAGAATCATAACCGTCTTAAACAAAAACATGTCGGTCAGGAGTTTCCCATCCCTTGAGTGAAACGGAATCGCAACGGCAAAAGGAATCAGCCAGACTAAAAAACCGTAACTCAAAATTCTTACTAAATACTGTTTCATTTATTTCTCCTTATGAATCATCTAAAGTTCGAAAACAAATCGTAGAATTTAAGAACTCTTTCAAAAGTCTTCATGAATTCAATTCTCATTCTATCCAAAAAGAATCGAACTATTTTGAATATAATCGAAGGAAGATGGGTTCTCCCGGAAGAGATCCCTTTCGGTTACAAGAATCGAATCTTCTAGATTTACAATTCAGTCGATTCCAATTGCAACGCTGGTTCCGATTTTGCCTCCGTCTCGGAAGAGTTGGAAACGGTTCTGGAAAGCGAACCGGGGAAAAGAATTCGTGAAACCATACTCAGAATTCCGGTGGAAACCTCTAAAACATTGGATTCGAGTAAAACTCTATCTTGAGAATATTCAGGTTTCATAATTCTTCTCCGAATTTTTCTTTAAAGTAATTTCCCCAGTGCGGTCGACTTCCATCCAAATCCGTAAAGTCGTATTCTTCCGATAATTTCCAAGTACTCGTCGAAGTTCCCGTTTTTGAAAATACGTTCTTATCAGCGGCGAGCGCGACCACGGCTCGACCGATATAAGCGGGAGTTTCAGAAACGATAAAATGCGGATCCTTTTTTGTCGCGTCCCTCCAATTTTCTTCGCGAACTCCGAAATGATCGAGCATGGCCTCCGACCTCAGAAAACCGGGTGTTAGAGAGAGAGCCGTGATTCCGTACGGCTTTAATTCCTCGGAAATGGAACGGGAAAGATTGATGATAGAAGACTTTATTAAAGTGTAATATAGATTTCCTCGATAACGATAATCGATCCCGTCGGTGATCTCTAAGATTAAACCCGAACGATTTCGAATCATCAAAGGAGCCGCGAAATAATTGGTAATGAGGTGCGATTCCAAACAAGTCCTTTGAACCTTGATTCCGTTTTCCAAAGAATGTTCCCAGAATCGTTCCTCCCAACGAATATAAGGATCTCCTCCCCAAATGTCGTTGACAAGAATATCCAACTTACCCTGCTCAAGATCGATTTTTTGTATGAGTTCGCGAACCTGATCGGAATCCGTATGATCGGTTCTTATCGCAAACGCTTTCCCACCGTTTTTGTGGATCAAATCGACCGTATCTTCAATGGTCTCCGTACGATTCATTTCCGAACGAGACGCTCTCGTGCTTCTTCCCGTAACATAAACGGTAGCACCTACTTCACCTAACGAGATCGCGATGCCCCTTCCTGCACCCCGTGTTCCTCCGGCTACTAAAGCCACCTTACCAGCCAAAATCCTTTCTTTCATTCTATTATCTTACTTGGAGGAAGATGACAAGTTCTGTCATATATCAGGAAGCGATTTCTAAAAACGGATTTTTTTCGATTTTATAAAGAAATACATGACAGATTTTGTCATATTTTTTGTGCTAAGCTTGAATCATGCGCGCGGATCGATTACTTTCCATTCTACTTCAACTCCAAGCAAAGGGAAGAATTTCTTCCAAAGATTTAGCCCGTAAACTCGAGGTTTCGGAAAGAACGATTCACAGGGACATGGAAGCGCTCAGCGCTTCGGGTGTTCCGGTTTTTGCGGAAAGAGGTTCGAAAGGCGGATGGGAATTATCACAGGGTTATAGAACCAATCTTACCGGTATGAAAAAGGAAGAGATCTTTTCGATGATTCTCACGAGTTCCACACGGATCGCTTCCGATCTCGGAAGGAAAAAGGAATTCGATTCCGCATTCATGAAATTTATGGCGTCGCTCCCACCGGCCTATCAAGAAGAAGCCGAGATGATTCGCCAAAGAATTCATATCGACGGCGCGGGTTGGGGAAATTGGAAGGAAGAATTCCCGTTTCTTCCTTTATTGCAGGAAGCCGTTTGGGAGAATCGAAAGGTGATTCTTCGTTACAAGTCGGACGAAGCCTCCAAAAAAAGAATCGTTCTCCCCTTAGGACTTGTAGCCAAAGGGAAGGTTTGGTATCTCATCGCAAAATATGGAAAAGAATTTAGAACCTTTCGTATTTCAAGAATTCTCGAGGCACAACTCGGAGAAACTTTTGAAAGACCGAAAAAATTCGACTTAGAAAAACACTGGCAGGAAAGCACGCAGGAATTCTTCTCGAAACTCCCGTCCTATTCCGTCTCCCTCAAAATCAAAAGCAACGAACTGGAACATTTCAGAAAATTCGCATATAGTTATATATTAGAATACTCTAAAATAGATGACACTTGGATAAGAGCAAGTGTCAATTTCGAAACAAAAGAATGGGCTCTGCATAACATTCTAGGATTCGCGAACAGAGTGATCGTAATCGAACCTAAAGAATTGAGGGAAGCGATTAAAGCTTCCGCGAGCGCCATTCTTGAATCTTATTTGACTTCATAGACACCGATCAGGTTTTCTTTTCCTTTTACCGAAACCTTGCCCAATTCCTGAAACGTATATTTCCGCCGATTTCGTATTTTCTGATAACTTTCATCGGAAAGAAGTATATCCGCTCCATATTCTTTCGTAAGTCCTTCGATTCGAGACGCAAGATTGACGGCGTCCGAGATGACGGTTCCGTCCATCCTCGCCTCTTCTCCGATCGTTCCCAGCATCAAAACACCGGTATGAATTCCGATCCCGATTCGGATCGGATCATAATTTCTTTCCAAACGACTTTGGTTGTGTTCTTCCAGTGTTGATTTCATCTCCTTCGCCGCTTCCACTGCGTCATCGGGAGAATCCGGAAAAAGAGCCATGATCCCGTCTCCTAAATACTTATCCACAAAGCCTCCATGTTTTCGAATGATCGGCCCCATTCTTCCCATATAAGAATTTAAAAAATCGAAGTTATCCTTCGGTGTCATCTTTTCGGAGAGTTGTGTGAAAGATCGTATATCGGAGAAAAGGATCGTCATTTCCTTTTGAGTTTGATCTCCTAATTCAATTTCCGTAATATTCTTTTTCCCGAGAAATTTCAAAAATTCTAAAGGAACAAAACGACTATACGATTGATTCGTTCTCGTTAGATCCGCGGATAAGTTTTCGATCGAGACAAACGCGGAGGAAAACTTCAGCGAAAGCATATAGGACTGGGCGAAAATAAACGAAAAAAGTCCGATCGGAAGATAGTATCCGTGACTGACGAGAGTTTGACTTTGTAGAATATCGTTGATCGCGGCCGCGATCAATGCTAAGACGCCGATCCCGGCGATGATTGCACCATCGCGTTTTCGATATATAAATCTTCCGGACCAGAAGAAGAAGAATGGTATATAAAGAAGTAGAATTCCTTGGTAAGGAAGCAGTGTTAGTGCGAAAATTCTAGTGGGAAAAAACAAAATGATAAGCGAAAAGAAGCCGACGACCGCGGTAGCGATCTTTGTAACCAACGGTGGCATGTCCCCCGGAAAAATACTGTCCATGTATTTCTGAAAAATCGGCCACGCAAGATAAAAAGAAAGATATTCCAACTTGCTTCCGAGCTCCCAAGGTATGTCCGGAAATTTTTGGAGAAGAAATCGTTCTCCGGTAGTGAGTAGACGCACGACGATGACAAAACAAAATAAACCGAAGAACAAACTCGAGTTGTCTTTTCTCCTTAAAGAAAAAAGACCGAAGTGATAGAGGGCCATGATCGCAATACTTCCGAAAAGAAACATCTCGGTCGCGGATCGATTTTCCTTATCGTCCTGTATGCTCTTCCGACTTCCAAGACGAATCGTTTCCCAGATTCCACCTTTAAAATGATGAAAGTTGGAGACTTCGACTTGGATCAAGGCTTCGTTGTTGTCTGTGGGAACGTCTATATATCGCGGAAGATACTGCGGCCTTGAAGTGTTTTCATCGGTTCCGACCACTCCACTTCGGATTAATTTTTTGCCGTTCACCCAAATCGCCGCGGCCGTTCCCACGTCCTGAAAACGCAGTCCAAGAGGGATTTGATTTTCGTTTAACAAAACCTTCAGAGTAAACGTTCCATAACCGTAGGCCGACGCCGAATTGATATCTCCGATCTCCTTATAGGAATTCCAGTTATCGGGAACCGGAACAAAATACGTTTTCGAATCGGGAAGAACCGTGTTCGGCTTGGAAAGAGGAAGTTGTTTCCAGACAAAGGACCATTCCCCGTCCAATTTTACGATTCCGTCGGAGTTGAAATCCCAGTCTCTCAGATCCAAAATTCCTTTTTCGGCGCGAGGAGGAATTTTAGAATTTCCGGACGATCCACAGGCGTTGAATGAGAGGATCCAAAGAACAATACAGAGCAAAGGAAATAATAACTTTCTTCGTTTTAGCATTTCGACCTCGTATGTGATTTCGTTTCATATTTGTAGAATGATGAGTGACGATAAATAATAGGAATTCATTTTCGTTCAAGTCTTTACAATGGACACGAACCATTTTTATCAATTTTTTTCTTCCGGAAGTTTCGCTTTTGTCCTCCTTTCTCAAAAGAAAAGTGAAAAAGATACGCCCTTCGTTATAAAGATTTAAAACGAGACGTCGCGAACCTTTCCAAACGATGAGCCGAAGAGCACAAACGAGAGATCGTTTCGAACTCTTGGGCGTCGCGATTAGAGACAAAAGTGGAAACACGATTTCTAAAACATAACAGATTCTGAATATATTCCGTAGAAAGATGGAAGGCGGAAAAAATGGGACCAATCGAACCGAATCATACGTTCAATAAACGCTTCCCCAACCGCCTTAGATTGGAATGAAACCTACTTTTAATAAGAAGTTGGTTCTAAAATTCATTGCTTTTCCAATAGAAATCTGTCAAAAGAAGAACGAGGTAAATCGATTCATGAAGAAATTCTTAACCTTTTTTGCGGTCTTACAGTTATTCTCCGTTTCCATAGCGGCCAAAACGATTTCGAAGAACATCGTCTATCAAGAGGGAGAAACCACTTTAGAAGGATACATTTCCTATCCTGAGCTCGGTTCTAAAAAGACGGCGCCGGGTATCCTGGTCGTACACGATTGGCTCGGTTTAGGAGAAAATTCCAAAATGCGAGCGGATAAACTTGCCGAGTTAGGTTACGTTGCGTTTGCAGTGGACATCTACGGAAAAGGCATTCGACCCAAAGGTATGGAAGAAGCTTCTAAGTTAGCCGGTCAATTCAAACAAGACCGCAAACTGATGAGAGCTCGAATCACGGCGGCATTAGAAACACTAAAATCGCAACCGGAAGTGGATGCGCAGAATATCGCGGCGATCGGCTATTGTTTCGGCGGAACCGTGGCGTTGGAACTCGCACGAAGCGGGGCGCCGATTAAGGGAACCGTTAGTTTCCATGGTGGATTACAAACCCCTAATACGGAAGACGCGAAGAGTATCGCTGGGAAGGTTCTCGTATTACACGGAGCAGACGATCCTTTCGTAAAAAAAGACGAGGTAGACACGTTTCAGGATGAGATGAGAAAGGCAGGAATCGACTGGCAATTTATTTCTTATGGCGGAGCCGTTCACTCCTTTACAATCAAAGAAGCGGGAAACGACAATTCCAAGGGGGCGGCTTACAACGCAAAGGCGGATCGCCGCTCTTGGAACGAACTACTTTCTTTTTTTAAGGAGATTTTCCCAAAACAGAAAGTGTAAAAAATCAAACGGCTTTCTTCCTTTCGATCCGTTCCGGTTCAAAAGAAAGAAAGCGTTTCCGATGGAAAAAACCGATTTATAGGAGTTTATTTTTTTCTCTTAACTTTCGGTTTTATTACAACCCTCGGAGAATGGTCGTTCTCCAAGATCAAACCGGAACACGGCGGCACCTGAAAGAGATCGAATTCATTGTGATCGTAGACGTGAGTTGAAAAACAATATTTTTTGCAATCCGTCGTATTATTAAAAAGACGTTCTTTTTTTCCAAAGTTAAAAATCACCATTTTCCGTTCTTTGTCGGCTTCTCGAATATAAACGAGCATATCTTTTGGAACACCTTCTTCAAGCAGAGTCAAATTTCCTTCTCTCAATGCCTTACTTTCGTTCCGTAGATGGATGACTTTTCGATATACGCTCAAAAGTGAATCCTTGTCTTCGGATTCAGTGCTTACGTTTCTTGCCTTGTAATTTCCGTGTACTCGAATCCAAGGTTTTGCCTTTTTAGTCGTAAAACCGGCGTTTGGTGAATCATCCCACTGCATCGGAGATCTGGCTCGATCCCGAATGATAATGTCCGCGAGTCCCAGAAATTCGGAAAGTGTATCACCTAACCAGCGATAGATTCTTGCGAGCGGATCTTGGGCTTCGGTGAGTTTGATCGTTTCGTTGGTCATCCCGATTTCCTCACCGTAATATGTGACCGGAACACCTCGAGCGGTAAACTGAAACAGAGCCACCAACTTCCCTTTTTCCAGGTTGTTGTTGATCTTACGCATATACCGTCTTTGATCGTGATTCCCGAAAACATACGTGGGAGTGTATGGAGCCGGATAGATTTCTTCCATCTTCTTGATGATGCCCTTGAAAAAACTCGTCTTGAATTTCAACATCAGGGTTTCGAAAAGAAATATCAGATTCAATCCGTCTCTTTTTTCGCCTAAGTAACGTTTGATGGTATGATCATCCCCGGCGACCTCGCCGACAGCGAAACGATCACCTTCGAATTCGTCGAGGACGGATCTGAGTTCTTTTGCAAATTCGAAGTTGTTCGGGTGATTAACCGTATAAAGTCTTCTCTGAAAGTAACCGTCGTGATCATTCTCGGTTACTAAGTATTTAAAACGAAACGGGTTATCCCGAAAATGTCTGTCTTTGTAAATCGCGTGAAAGATATCCAAACGAAAACCGTCCACGCCCTTTTTTAACCAAAAACGCAAAACGTCGAACATCGCTTTTTTGACTTCCGGGTTATAATAGTTCAAATCCGGCTGGAAATCAAGAAAGCTCGCACAATACCACTGATCCGTTTTTTTATCATACTGCCAAGCATTGGGAGTAACGAACGAACTCCAGTTGTTAGGCGGTTTTCCTTTCCCTTTGCCGTCTTTCCAAATATACCAATCCCTTTTGGGATTGTCCTTACTGGAACGGGATTCTTTAAACCATTCGTGTTCGTCCGAAGTATGGTTCATCACCATGTCGAAGACGATCTTCATTCCTCTTTTATGAACTTCTTTGATTAAGTTCTCCGCGTCCTTGAGAGTTCCGTACTCGGGAGAAATCGAGTAATAGTCGCTAACGTCGTATCCGTGATCTCGTTGAGGACTTTTATATAAGGGAGAAATCCAGAGGGTTTCAAAACCCATATCCTTCAGATAATCTAACTTAGAAATGATCCCGGCGATATCACCGATCCCATCTTCGTTCGTATCCGCAAAGGAACGGGGGTAGATCTGATAAATCGTGGTTGTTTGCCACCATTTGTTTGTTGGAATTGGGGATTTCTTTTTGGATTTTATAGAACTCATATCTCTTCGTCTTTAATGGAATCAAAAATCTTAGAATGGAAGCTGTCAAGACGGTATTCCTTCTAATTCTTTTTGTTGACAAAGAAGAAATTCGGCCTTCTTTAACGAGGAATCCTCTCTTCTACATTCTTGGTTCCAAAAAGAAAGAACGAACCAAAGCATCGCCTACGGAGGAATTCAACATGTCCGACCACTCGAGTCGAATATTACTATTACTGCTTTTGTTCGGAAGTTGTATTTCAGCGCCGAATTATAGACTATCAAACAAAGATCCGCAGATCAACCATACAAGAAAAGCGAACATAATATCCGCCTTCTTCGGCTTAGACAATGCATTGCCGTTACGATCTTTTTTTTTATGGAAGAATGCACCGGGGAAAGACGGAATACCTCTCGTATTTTCGCATGAGATCGATCCGGGAACCCTCGACGCTTCCGATTCTCAAATCCTTACAAAGAAAGGAGAACTGCTTCCCGTTTCCTTTGTTACGTTCCGTCCCGCTTTGGAAGAATACGAACTCAGGACGATTCTTTTGATTGGAGAATTCGGAAATTTTCCGGAGAACGAACCGGTCGAGGTTCGAATTATCAACGACTTAAGAAGCCGAGATGGACAAAACTTTCAAGGACAAAAGATAAGCGTCACTTCCCTGGCGGAAGGACCTTTTCTAAGTTATGCGGAACACTTCGAACTTGGGCACGACTATCCGTACAACGAGACGGGGCGCGGGGCCGATTGTCCCAGATCCAAAACCGTTTCAGTTGTACGAATCGTTTGGTCGGGTGGGGTCAGGGCGACGGATGGAGGAGAACTCGGGTTACGAGAACTCGAGAGGTTCAAAATCAAATTAAAAAACGAAAAGAAAACGGATTCGGTATTCCCCTTTCAAATTGCGGACATCGACGATAACGACAACAATATAGACCTTTGCATCGATCAAAAAGGAATCCCGATCGAAGTAAGTAAAGGAGAATACGGCAATCGACCCGAGAAACGATCCAAACCCTTTTACAAAAATAAAAATCGTAAGTCGATGGTAATTTTTAAAACACCTCTTCCCGAAAGAATCAGCCCCTTAAACGCAAGTTGACTGGATCTTTAAAAAAATCCGTCGTAGTTACGACAATTCTCCTGTAAAAGTCGCCGGCCCCACCCTGATTGTACATCCTGGAACATAGGTAACACTTTAGACCAGAGACATGGGTTACACTTTTAAAGTCTTTGTTACTTTCTTCG
>NZ_QHCT01000013.1 GCF_003545885.1 Leptospira stimsonii | reverse complement strand
TCCCACTCCCGATTCTCTTATCTGGTCTGCAATTACTCGCAAACGAAAAAAAGAAGCAAGTCAGTTGAGCGCTTGGTTTGAAGAAGCTCACCGTGCGGTGATTTCTTCGTAAAAACCAATGTAAGAAAACGAAGTGAGCCGGCAAGCAATTATTGTAAAAATTGTTCCGATTTTTTCGGAAAACACCACACCCGTTTTTCGATTTTGCCCGTAAAAAGTTCTCAAGTTTCCACAGAAGGCGCCTTCATTCTAACAAAACGACTTGGCGAAACAAGCCCATTTTAATAGACCAGCTAGTCTACTGGAAAATTGGAAAAGCGAAATTGTTATATTAGAATATCAATATATTCTACTTTTCATTTCTCTTGCATTTCTCCCGGAAAGCGGGGCTTTTCGGACTCCGATTACAGCCGATTGAAGAATGGAGAAAAACGAATCTAAATCCCAATGCGAGGGATTCCTACCAAAGAATCGCATTCTCATAGTATCTTTCTCTTTGTTCGAGATCAAAGAAGACAGAAAGATGATTTGTAAAAAGTTTGCATTTGTTTTGGCCAAGAACCTCGGCTACTCCGATACATAGGCGGCGCCCATCGGAAAGAAACAATTCTATATCCTGAGGATAATCGGAACGATTGTAGTGATGCCAAAGAACTCGGTGACTGTCCGCAATGTATCTCCAATGCAATCGAACGTCCTTGACTTCGAAGCGATTCTTCCATAAAGAACTCACGTCTTGAAATTCTTCTTCTCGATCGTCCGGAAAGATTCGATTTACCTTTTTTACGGAAATCCCAAAACCCCAACGAAGGGAGAATTCGTCCTCAAAGCTGAAACGAATTATTCCCCCCTTCTCCGTGATCCAATAAACGGCCTTCGAAACTCCATGCGCGTTTTCGAATATTCGAAAACGCCCGTAATATTGTACCGTTTGGACTTTTAGACCCACGAGTTCTTTGCATCTCTGTTCGAGATCCAACTCCTTCTTCATTCTTCTTCGTTTTTGTCCTGAAGAATTCTGTGAAGATCATACAACGTTTCCGAATAAACGATCGGATTTACGGATTCGAAGGGTAGCAATCGAGAATCCTCTTCCCCTCTCGGTTCGTCGTAGATATAACTCCCCGTTGTGATCGATCCTCGATTTACGAAGAAAAATTCCCGAAACGTCATCGGCTGGTCGTAGTCGTAACTCTGAACGTTTAGGCCTTCGATTTTGAGAAAGACTTCGACTTCCTCGTTTGGAAACAACTTGTGATAAGAAGAAATCCCTCCGCTATCCACGACGGATCCCCTTCTCCATCCGAATTTTTCGGCTCTGTATTTGAACGTGCTCCCGCGAAGGGATTTGTCTTCGAATTGAAACGAGATTTTTTTCTTCCGATCTTCCTCGATCAGAAGATACGTATCGCGAGTCAGCTGAGGAATCGGCGGACGAATTTTTAGATTCTCCCATTTTCCTAACCACAATTTCTTTTCTTCTTCATCCAAAGAAAGCGGATGTAAAAGAAGAATTTTGGACGCGTCCTCCGTATTCAACTTTTTATCTTCGATGTTCAGAATGGTTTTTTCGGAAACATAAAAGTTTTCCCTCTCTTGATTCTTCTTGGAAATCTTTACCCAAACGAAATTTTGAGCGAAAGCGTTCGCGATCGGATTTTTAAGAAACAATTCTTTCCATTCTTCAACGGGCCATCTCCTCTGGACGACCAGATAGTATTCCATATTCGTCCCGAATTGTTTGATCGAATCCTTGAGTAGGGTTGTTTCTTCCTTGTTTTTTTTCTTTTCAGCCTCGCTCCACTTGGGCGATTTCACCTCTTTATTGGATTCGTCCCAATAAGTGAATTTCAAGTCCTTTGAAATTCTCGCAGTATATTCATTTTTATTTATATTTATTTTTTTACTTAGATCTTTAAAATCGAAATCGGGAAGCATCCGGTCCTGTAGCTCGTACGGCGTCAGGAGCATCTTGGATGCGATGGACTCGAATCCTTGCTCGGCGGCTTCCCTCACATTCGGATATTTCGTTCGAAAGGTCTGTCTGATTCTGTCCAAAGCGCGGGCGGCGGCCATCGAATTCATCAACCCCAAACAGGCGCAGGCATTGAGATTCGTTTCTTTTTTGGCTACTGTCTCCAGTTCGGAAATTATATTCTCTTTTCCGAATATTCCAAGAATAGAAATCGCAAATCGATTGGGCGCCTTAAAACCGCCGTTTTTTTGAATGAGGGAAAGTAGCTCTTTGGAAAACGTTTCAAAGGAATTCTTATCGATTTGTTCCAGGACGTCTTTCAACTCCGAATCGAGAACGATTTCGGAACGCGTTTTCTGTCTGTAGAAAAGATAACGAACTTCCTCCGAACTCAAAGGTTTTTTATCCTTCCAGAGAACTTTCGGAAGTTTTGTTTCATCCAACCACTTTGCTAAAGGTTTTTCCAGTTTTCCCAAATTCTTCGCGGTCTCAATTCGATTCTTCACGTCCTCTGTGCTTACGGATTTCGTTTTCTCGTATAACAACTCTACCGCCAAATTACGAACGTCGTCGTTCTTCTCGGTTGCAAGAAGGGGCTCCAGCGCTTCGATCGATTTTTGAGTTCGCATTAAATTGAGAATCAACGCACCCGCCTCTCTCAGATGGGTTTGTTTCTCCTTCAAAAGCTCCTTTGCTTTCGGAATAACGATCTCTTCGGGAAGTTTGCTCAACGCCAAACAAGCCGTTTCACTCACCTTTTTGAACTCGCTTTTCGCGATTTCCCAGGTTTTATCGTAGTATTTCGTGTAGTCCAACCCGGAAAGAATGTTGAAAATCTGGCGAAAATGACCGGCAATCCCGTCGTCTTTGATGCTCATATCGAGGGCTTCCCCCGCGATATCGATGGCTTCTTGACCGAGATATTTTACCGCAACGCCAATCACGTTCAAATCAAGAACTTTCGTTTTTTCTACGTATTCAAAAACCGTTTCCTTTACGTTCTTCCCGAACGTCTTCAAAACCCACTCGATAAAATCCGGTGTATCGTCCCGATAATATCCCTTGCCACCGGACCAATCGAATTGGTAACCACGATCTATATTCTTATTTTTTTTATCAGAGATATAATGCAGAACTTCCTTTATGAAATCGATCGTTTCTGTTTTGTATTTTTCGTTAAAGGATTCATAACGAATTCTTGCTAGTTCCGCTCTACATGAAACACAATCGATATTTTGAATGGAATCGTTTAGAATCGGTTCTATCTTTTGGGGAAACGCTCTGCAGATAATTTCTATCGTCTCATAGGGAACGTGCTTTCTACCGTCCGTCCCTTCGTATTCTTTGATACGAGTGAGTTTAGGAATCTGACTTTGAATCAGTTCCGATTTTTCCAGAACAAGAAGCTCCACGAATTGTGTAGGTAAACCTTCCTCGACAAAGTCGTTTATCAAAGTATCGGCGTTCGCGAGAATGAATTTTCCGAACGAGGTAACCTCCTTATCCGAAGTAAGCGCCATTTCGCTGATCTTGTATTTTCTTTCGACGAGAATATTCGCTTCGTCGATTTCGTAACCTTTGAGGCATTGGAGAATATCGGAGAATAGATTCTGATCTTCGGGATGATCGAGAATTTCCTTTTTCATCCAGCGATAAAACGATTCGAAAAAACCTTCCTTATTCTTTTTAAAGGACCACGCGCCTTGTGTGATATAGGAAAGAATACGAAAATCGACCGCGGACCACGTTCGAAAAGGGCCCAAAACCTCAGGAATATCTCTGAAATAATATTGGTCCTCGTTGATCGCTTTCGGAATCTCGTTCGTTTCTCCGGCGAAAAAACTCTGAAGCACTGCGAGTTTCTTTTTTGTATCTTCCTTATACGCCTTATCTTTCACCGCTCTGTAGAATTTTTCGAGCGCCTCTTTGTGTTGTTCGAAACTTCGTTTGAATTCTTGCGGGTCTTCGCTCGAAACGATTTTCTTTTTTTCCTCCGGTTTCGGATCTAGAAAATTCCGAATCGCCTCGATACCTTCGTAGACGATCTCCTTCGGGATATTTTCAACCTTGTTTCCTTCGATATCGAACCTTGTAAGATTGATTAAATTAGAAAATTCGAATGGAATCTTATTCAAAGGAGAATAAAGCATTTCCAGAGTTTCCAAATTCTTCAGTTCGAAAATACATTTCGGAATTTCCGTAAACCGATTGAAATTCAAATCCAACTCGGTCAGGTTTTTCAATTTGCCGATCGAAGAAGGAAGATCCGAAAGTAAATTAGAATTCAAAGACAACTCGGTGAGTTGTAGAAGATCGCCGATCGAATCGGGAATTCCGACGGGGATTCTTTTTTCCTTTTTATTGGAATGATCGTTTTTCCGGTTATAACTTACCCAAAGAGTTTCCAACGAATGAAGCGAACCGATGCTTTGTGGTAATTCTTTGAGTTCTTCGTTGTGCTGGATATTCAGTCGGTTCAGATTGGAGAGTTTTCCAAGAGACTCGGGTAAGAATTCGATCGAGGTTCTTTCGATGCTCAACCAAGTGAGAGTTTTCAATTCTCCAATGGAATCCGGTATCGATTTTAGGGATTTGCTCTCTTTGATTTCCAGATGATCCAGATTCTTAAAATTTCCAATCGAATTCGGTAAAACGGAAACGTTCTGCAAGTCCAAACGTTTCAACCAATCGAGTTTACAAACTTCCTCCATCAGTTCTTCGGAACCTTCCACGTTGAGACTCAGTTGTTCGCTCTTTTGTTTTTGAACGTCCGCGATCGACTTCAGGGCGAAGACGTTGACGTTCCCGATTGGGATCTCGACTTCTTCATAACCTTCTTTTAATTTTGTCGCGATCAGACCATCCGCCTTTTTTTGGCAGAGATCCTCCGAAGCGAATGTTTCCGTACCGGATTTCGATTCTCCATAACGTGGCCCTTGCCGAAACGTCAGTGTCTTTGTATTCAAGTCGATGGACCAAAATTTTTCCGATTTTCCCTTTTGATAAATAAAATTACGTGTCATTGGATCGAGTTCCCATACTCAAAGTTTTCGCTTTCCTATTGGCAAAGCGACGGAGCACAAAAACAACAAATTAGATTTTACTTTTTGCAAAGAAGAACCATAAGAAGAAACTTTTCGAAAAAAACACAAATACTGTCGATTTTTAAAAAGACATTCAAAATTTAGAAACTAATATTAAAAGAGAGTTCGTCGCGGTGCAAAAGATTTGAAATCGAAAGAGAAAGATTCTTTCCTCATTCAGCCACCGAAACGAAAGAATTCAGGGCAAATTCAACTCAACTTTCAGTTTCAAAAATCAAATCTCCTTATTCTCGCGATTCTTGCAAAGAATTTAAGAAGAATCCTGTTCTACCGAGATGGATTTTCATCAAACCCAACGCCACAGCATTACATTATAAGTAGTCTTCTGCCATATTATAATGTCAGAAGAATATTCAAGAATACCGGATAGAATCGTTCTCAGAGAATCAAATTCTTATTTTATAAGTTTTGATTTCAATGCTTGCAAAATAGAACCGGCAAGATTTAAAAATATTTTTTTCGAGTGTAGAATGGCACGTTATTCCTTGTTCTCCAGTTTCCTTTTCGCGATCTTCCTGTTTTCCGTTTGTAAAGAAAAACCGATCGAACCTCCGAAGGAAATCAAACCGATCCCGAAAATTTCTTATCCGTTTCCAAAAGAAAACGAACCGAACCCAACCCGCATCGAATTGGGTAAAATTCTTTTTTTTGATCCGATCGTATCGGGTTCCAATTGGATCAGTTGTGCCACTTGTCACAATCCGGGTCTCGCTTGGACGGACGGTTTAAAAACCGCAATCGGTCATAACATGAAAGTTTTGGGTAAGAATACTCCAACGATTATAAACTCCGCCTTTGGAGAAAAGATGTTCTGGGACGGAAGAGCCAATTCTTTAGAAGAGCAGGCATTAGGTCCGATCTCCTCTCCAGATGAAATGAATCAAAATCCGGACGAGCTCGTTTTAGAACTCAAAAAAATCAAAGGTTATCGAGATCGTTTTGAACGTGCTTATCCGAACGAAGGGATCACCAAGGAAACGATTGCGAAAGCGATCGCGAGCTTTGAAAGAAGTATTCTTTCTTTTCAATCTCCGTATGACGCTTGGATCCAAGGAGATAACAAAGCGATAAACGAATCCGCTCAAAGAGGCCAAGCGCTCTTCAAGGGAAAAGCAAACTGCATCGCTTGTCATCTCGGAAACAACTTCACGGACGACGGATTCCATAATATCGGAATCAAGTCCAAAGAAAAGGATCCGGGTCGTTTCAAACTCGTTCCGGTCAAATCGATGAAAGGCGCCTTCAAAACTCCTACGTTGCGCGACGTCGCTCTTACCGCTCCCTATATGCACGACGGGAGTTACCAAACTTTGGAAGAAGTCGTCGATCACTATGATCGTGGAGGAGACGATCTTTCCAATCTAGATCCGAATATGAAACCTCTGAAACTCACCGAGGAAGAGAAAAAAGACCTAATCTCGTTTATGCGATCGCTTACTGGGAAAAGAGAACCGATTTCAATCCCCACATTTCCGAGATAACGATCCGATTCGAGATTCAGTTCATTATAATTTTAGAATATTTTATTTTTCTCAAAAGCGAAATCGATTTTTTAAAAAAGAAAAAAACCAGGAGCCATTTATGTTGAGACAAGTTTTACTAACGTCCTTACTCGCAATCCTTATGACGGGAACCCTAAACGCCGCAGAACACGAGGTAGGCCAGAAAGAAAAAAAATTTACGGTAGAATCCTTAAAGGTTAAAATCGGGGACGTCGTGAGTTTTCCGAATTACGATTCTTTCTTTCACAATATCTATTCTTTGTCCCCGGAGAAAATTTTCGATCTCGGTTCTTATCCGCAGGGACAAACGAAAAAAGTGAAATTCGATAAGGCCGGAAAAATCCTCGTGGAATGTGCGATCCATCCAGGCATGAAAATGACGATCGAAGTGCAACCATGAGAAGAATCACAATTCTTACTCTGATTTTTTTATTCGCCGCGAGTTCGAGAGTGTTTGCTCTGGAAGCCAACGATAAATCCGTAATCCGAGGAAGTATCGTTTTTCGAACCTACTGCGTACTTTGTCACGGGGAAAACGCGGACGGAAAGGGTCGTCTTGCCGAAGGAAAAATTCCTCCACCCGCCAATCTCACCAAAACGTTTCTGAACGACGCGCAAAAAGAGGAAATCATTCGAAAGGGAGGAATGGGAGTCGGTCGTTCTCCATTTATGCCTCCCTGGAAGGACGAACTTTCCAACGAACAGATCAAAGACGTGATTTCGTATATCAACTACATTTCAAAATCGAAATAAGTCTTAGGAATTTTCTAAACAACGTGAATCCGCTCAGCAATATCAGCATCAAATCAAGACTCAGACTTAGCTTTGGAACGATCATCGTGGTGTTCATCGCCTCTTCGATCGTCATCGCTACGAGCACACTTTCGTATAGAACTGCGATTCGTTCGATGATGGATAATTCCCAGCCGAAGTTTCAGCTACTCAATCTGACTTTGGAAAAGATCATTCTGATCGAACTCAAAATCTCCTCCAAAGTGTCCACCGTCGATTCCCTTCTTTCGGAGGAAGAATACAATCAAACCCAGAAGTTGTTTGAAGAGATTAAAAATAATCTCGAACAATTTCATTCGTTTCCTTTGAAGAATTTCGAAATAGAGAACGTAAATCTTCTCAAATCACAACTCCAAAAATTTGCCCAATACAACGAAACGGTTCATCGACTTTGGAAACAAAATCAGAGACAGGAAGCCCAAATTCTCTACGTAAGAGGAATCAATCCCTTGAGCGAATCGATGCGCGATTCGATCAAACAATGGATGGAAAAGGAAAACGAAACTTCGAGGCAAAGCGGAGATAACGCGGATTCTCAGCTTACCTTTTCCCTGTATTTGATCGCGATTCTTACCTTGCTTTCCTCCGCGGCGGGAATCTTTTTTTCTCGGTCCATCATTCGATCGATTACTTCTCCGTTGAAAAAGGCCATCGACCTCGCGTCTGCGATCGAAAACGGAAATCTAAATACGAAAATTCAAAACGAAAGTTCGGACGAAATGGGAGAATTATTAAAATTCTTAAAACGAATGGAAGCCTCCCTTCGAGAGATCATCGTGGAAGCGAGAATTTCCATTTCCAGTTCCGAAAAGACAAGCCAGGAATTTTCCAAGGTTTCCAAAGAATTTATTGCGACATCGGAAACCCAGGCGAGCAATTCTCAAAACGTGGCGGATCTGATCGATCGCCTCAGCGATCTTGTGGAAAAGAATACATCCGTAATTCTACATTCCGCGGAGCATCTCAGAAACTTAGAAAAAGAAATTCGGGGAAATCTAATATCTTTGGGAGCGGTAACGGAATCCCTGAATTCGTTTACGATGAAAGCGAAAGAATCTTCGGAAACTGCGATCAAAGGAAGGGAAAAAGTGGACGTGGTCCAGAAATCCCTGGGAGAAGCGAAGAACAGCGTAAGAAGAATCAAAGAAACCTTGGAAAAGATCGGTGAAATTTCCAATCGGACCAACATGCTCGCGTTAAACGCTTCGATCGAGGCGGCAAGAGCCGGTGAACACGGAAAAGGTTTTTCAGTCGTCGCGGAAGAAGTTTCCCAACTCGCGGATCTCACAATGAGAAGCACGAAAGAAATCAAAGATTTGATCGAATCGACCCGAATCAACGTGGAATTAGGCGACGGAGAAATGAATCAATTCTCCGATTTTTTCAAAACCATTCAATCGGACACTTCTTTTATGGCGCAATTCAGTTTTAAACTTTTGGAGGATATGCGAAACCAGGAAGCGAGTCTGAATTCATGTTCTACGAGGATGCATACGATCGCGGGCAATATTACGGATTTGGAAAATTCTTCTTTGGAAAATAAATCCGCTTATAGTTCGATTCAGAATTCGGTGCAAGATCTTTCCAAGGGAGCCAAATTGATTTCCTCCGGTTCGCAGGAGATCGCGTCCGGCGCGAAACTTTTAGACGCCCAATCTATGAAAGTGAAATCATTGATGGAAAAATTTATCGTCTAAATCCCTTCCCGTTCCTCACCGCGGTCCTTACCGATTAGTTCCGCTAAAACCAAACCCCCGAATACAAAAGAACATCCTAAAATTCGGATCGGTCCGGAAGTCTCACCTAATAAAAAATAGGCGATGATCGTCGAGAATACCGGCTCCAAGGAAAAGATAATTCCTACACGAGTGGGAGAAACGAATCTCTGAAACTTGGTTTGTAAGAATGTGGTCAGAACCGAAGCCAGAAGCGCATTGTAAAGAACACCCGGAATCAGTCTCGAGTTCAGATCGAATTTCAGTTCTTCCAATCCGGTAATATGGAAGAAGATCACGGATACAAAGGCGAAAAGTCCGGCGACAAAGGACTGATAAAAAACGGAGATTGCGATCGGAGTTTGCGAACTCACTCGATCCATCTGAATGATGTAAAGTGAAAAGAAAAGAGCGCCGCCTAACGTGATCCAATCCCCTTTTTGGATCTGCAGAGAACCTTCTTTTCCGGATTCTCCCATAAAAATCAGACAAATTCCCGCAAATACGACCGTGGCACCCGCCAAATTCCCCTTTGAAGGAATTCTTCTTTTGAGAACGGCTTCCAAAAACGGAGTAATGACGACTAACGTTCCGATTAAAAAGGAGGATTTTGTCGCAGTGGTTGTCTTGAGTCCGACGGTTTCACACGCAAAACCGAGAAACAAAAACATTCCCAGAAAAAAAGCTCCCGGATACCAAAATTTTCCCTTTCTAAATTCCTTCCAAGCGAACGGTAAAAAAATCAGGCTCGCGATCGCAAAACGTAACGCTAAAAAAACGGAAGGAGACGTGTCTCTCAATCCGAAAATCGTCATCGTAAAGGTCCCGCCCCAGATCAGAGTACAAAAGACCAATGCCGTTTCGTTGATGAATTTCCCGGAGAGTTTCACTATATTCGATTTTTTTTAAGTAATATTCTGTACGGCTCCCAGTTTCGGTTGGGACGAATCGGAAACTCGTATGTTTCGTAACCTTCTTTGGAGATTTTCACCTTTGTTTCCTTACGATCCGGAAACAACTGAAAGAAAAATCCGTTTTGGCGATTGGAGAATCTGGTTTCTTCCTGAAAGTATTTCATTCTTTCCACTTCGATCTTGGCTTCGAGGGGAACGCCTTGTTCGTCCGTGATTTTTAGGAAGATCTTTCTTCCTTCCACAACTTCGTTTAACAAAATATTCCAAGATTCCTTTAGACTGAGATTGATCTTTTCCACTTCCCTGTAGACCGGATTGAGATGAGTCGTTTCCAGAAGATAAGCCAAAGTTCCATAGGCGAAGTAGAGATAATCCTGATCCACGCCGTCGATCGGATAGATATTTTTTCTGGCTTCGAATTCTTTTTCCGGATTTAGACTCGCGACGGAGGAAGCTATTTTTCTTCCCAACTCGCCGGCCATATCCGGTTCCGGATTGTTCAAAGAATCGATCGAATATGGAATCAAAAGACAATTCGCATATGCATGATAGCTAATGGAGGCAACGAACCTTTCCCTCTGTGCGAGTTCCATCATCGCTTTTGTTTCGGGTTCGGATCCCGCGGAAGGTCCTCGAAAAAAATAATTCGAAGGATTGGACGAAGAATAACCGCCTCCGGTTTTGCCCCAGAAAAAAGGATAATTCCGATTGATATCCACTCCGGGATTGATCTTATCGTTTACCGGACCGAAACCAGGATAACCGTTCTTTCTTCCCATCAGATTGGAAACGTGCCAAAAATGTCTGGCTCCATCGGGGTTTACGATCGGAACGACCCAGATCTTCATCTTGTTTAGAATTTGCTCATATTCCTTCGGTTTGGAGAGAATCGTATAAACGATATCGTAGCAGTGTTCGATCGAGATCGCTTCGTTCGCGTGATGAGCACAGTTAAAAAGAACGGAGATCTTGTCCCTATCGGGAACGCTCGTATCGGTGAGAAGTAAGGCGGGAATTTCTCTTCCTCTCGCGCTTTTTCCGATTACTTCCACTCGAGCGAGTTTGGAATGGTGATTCGCGATCCCGAGTAAATAATGAATATTTAATATATTATCCTTATACCCTTTTTTGAGATCCTCTAAACCGCTGAAGGTTTCGCTTATCAATTCTTGATAATTTCCGGAGTAATATTTAAAAGGAAAGTTTTGTTTGATTACGGTAATGCCGGGAGAAGGGAATCCCGTTTTTTCAATGTCTTCCTTGCTCATCACGGAATAATAAGCGTCGGATTCCTGATAACTGATCCGATATTTTCTTTTTGTTCTTTCCTTAAATTCCCCCAATCGCCCCGGTTCGATTTTCACAAGGAGCATCTTTCTTGTGTCGTTTAAAGGAGAATTCGGAATTCTCTTTCGAAAGAAACCGGCGCAGGAAACGAGAAGAATCAAGCCAAGGCTTGAAAGAAAGAAGGCTCGTATGAGAAGAACAAATTGCGATTTCATTCGTTTCTAAGAATGGAACTACTTTGCTTTCCTTCGTTTCAGAATCCAGATATTTTTTGCCTGCGATACAAAAGCTCCGACCGATCATGGATAATCGCGTTCAGCGGATTGAAACCATCCGATCAAAACAGTATTAGCCAAAAGTCGAGACAAACTGCGATGGAATCGTCTTGCAGGAAAGAATTTTGTCGGAGTTCCCACGAAGAAATTTTTACTCGCAAAATCATCATCTTGTGATAGAGGAAAATCTCCCGGAGTTTTCCGCCACCCGCCCCTCCACCCAAAAATGGGGCGGGGCGCGCCGTTTCACGGAAGAGCGTCGGAGTTCCGTCAATTCTTCCTCTTCCGATTCAGAAAAGCTTGAGGATAAGAATCGAAAGCTTTCCCAAGTAAGGTGTCGCGAGACAATCGAAGGGAATTTTCTCTTGATTTGTCCGTTTCCTTTTTCAGTCTATCCCCAGCCTAAAAGATTCTTTGAAAGTGAGAATACTTTTGGACAGGAACCCTTCCATGAAATCGAAAATTCAGAACCTTCTTCTTTCGGTCCTTATCATTTCGGCCGTTTGTTTAGGATTTAACTGTAAACTTCTCGCGGATTCTTCCGCTTGTGGCGGACAGGAAATTCCCGGAATGAAATGTATCCCTGCCGGAGAATTCATACGCGGAAGCAATTCTTTCGACGCGGATGAAAAACCCGAAGAGAAAGTGTACGTGAGCGACTTCTACATGGATATCTACGAAGTCACAAACGAAGAATTCGACAAATGCAAAAGCGCGGGCAGATGCCAAGAATGTCTTAAGACGGGAAAGTGTAACTATATCGGACCACGTTATGGTAAACCGTATTTAGGACGCAAACAACCGGCCGCCGGAATCAGCTGGTACACGGCCAAGGAATTCTGCGAATGGGCGGGCAAACGCCTTCCCACCGAAGCGGAATGGGAAAAAGCCGCGCGAGGACCCAATGGTAATTTATATCCTTGGGGAAACGAGCCTGCGACCTGCGAAAGAGCGATCATTGAAGTGGGAGATATCAAGGGATGTGTGGCTAAAAAAACGGACAAACCTCATCTGATGCCCACTGCAGACGTGGGAACGAGACCGCCGGGAGTCTACGGACTTTACGACATGGCCGGGAACTCTTGGGAATGGACTCAGGATTGGTATTCTCCCTCGTTTAAATCCTGCGGAGATGCGTGCAGAGGAAAGGATCCGAAAGGTCCTTGTGCGGGAAAAGAATCTTGTCCCGGTTTTACGAAGAAGGTTTTGAAAAGCGGATCGTGGTGGTGGCCCGCCAATTACGCGAGAGGCTCCAAAAGAAGAGCCCATATCCCAGAAAATTTTCCGGAATACCATCACTTTGGATTCCGTTGTGCCAAGGACGCAAACAAATAACATGTTCAACAATTCTAAATTAGGAATTTATTTTATTCTTATCCTTTTTTCTTTCGGATTTTCCTTTTGTTCCGGCTCGGAAAAAGTGAAAGAAACACGCTCTCTCAGCGAAGAAAGCCTCGTCTCCAAGATCGGAATCCTAAGAGAAACTCCGCAAGAAATCCTCGTTCCCACAAAATGGGACGTGGGCGATACGACGGTTTCCAACGAAGACAGATTGGATCTTCTCATTCCTCACGTACAAAACGTAGGAAACGCCTATATCGGAGTAGGTTCCGAACAGAATCTTACGATCGCGGCTTGGGCGAAATCGGATTTCATCTATCTGATGGACTTCACACAAATCGTGGTACACGCAAACGAGATCACGGTTCTCTTTCTTAAAAAAGGAGAAAAGAAAGAGGATTTTATCCGTTATTGGGGAAAGGAAGGAGAAAAAGACGCGCTCGAGTTGATCCAGACGTCCCTTCCAAATCCCGAAGTTTATAAGAAGGTTTACAAACAAGCCTCTCCATTTATCCGGAAACGTCACAGAACAAACCTGATGCTTTCTAAAAAATACAACTATAGAATGTTTCAGACCGACGACGAACAATATTCCTATATTCGAAAGTTGGCCGTCGAAGACAGAATTTTTCCTTTAAAGGGAAATCTACTCGGCAATACGACTCTTCTCGGCATCGGAAACACTTTGAAAAAAGTCGGCCACAAGGTCGGGATCATTTATTTCAGCAACGCGGAAGAATACTTCGCCTATCCGCAGGAATTTAAGAATTCGCTTATCAATCTTCCGGTGGATGAGAAATCTCTCGTAGTAAGAACGATTTCCGTTCGGAGAGATTTGTTTCCTTGGTCACCCGGCTCTGAAATTTCCACGGACCGCGGATTTCACTACTGCGTGCAAAAAATTTCCAACTTTCAGAAATGGCTCGCGAGCAACAAACCGGGGCTTCGTTCTCTCCAAGTGATGGTGGAAGGCGGAACCGTGGATAAAAAAAACGGAATTACAGTCGTCGACAAGGAGCCAGTAGTTGCCGCCCCACCGACAACGGCGCCTAAAACACAAACTACATCCAACACATCCGCTCCTCAGTAAAACCGAATGGGTTGGAAATTCAAAAAGGAAATCGTACTCGTTGCGATTTCCTTTTTTGTTTTTCTGACTTCGCTTAACAATCAACCCCAAATCTCGGATCTCGTATTTAACGCGGACATTCTTTATCCTGCGATTCTCTATCAAGACCTAATTACGGATAAGAATCCGATTTACGAATGGAGCCTTACTCCGTCTCCATATTTTTTTCCGGATATTTCGATCTTCTTCTTAATCAAATTGTTTGTCACAGGAGGAGTGGAGAGCCTTTACCTAACCTTTTTTTTCCAAGCGATCGCACTTTTGGGAGCACTTTTACTTTTTGTTCGCTCAGGGGCGGACTCGGAGGAAAATAAAAATACAATTTCTCAAATTACATTTTTCGTATATTCTATATTTTTGATTTCTTTTTCGTTGCAGTCATATTTTTTTCCGAGCTTTGGATTCGCGGCGCACGGAGGAGCGCTGGTTTTTACATTTATTTCCGGGGCTCTTTGGTTTTCCAAAAAGGATTGGAAAAGGACGATCGTTTTTTGGTGTTTCTTTGGAGCGATACAAATCTTCCTAATCGTATCCGACCCTTTGTATTTCTTTTACTTTTCCCTCCCTTGTCTGCTTTACTCCGCAGAAGAATGGATCAGAAACAAACAAGAGCGAAATTCGATTTTGCTCTTGTTTCTTTTTACCGGAATCGGATTGATCGCCTATAAAAATCTGGCCAAAGCGGATTTCATCTTCATTCCCACGAATTATTATCAAAGAGATTCTTCCTGGAATTTCTTACAAATCCTATGGATCTCGATTCAAAACCAGATAAGGAATACGCCGTATTCGTTCACGGCTCTAATCGGATTCTATCTTTTATCTTCCCTCCTACTTTTGATCTCGAAAGGCGGACGGAAAAATCAAAACCGATTTTCAAATCAAATATCGTTCTTAATTCGTGTTCTTCTCGTTTCGTGCTTAGGAATTTTAATTTCCGGAACGATCACAGGGCTTTTTCAAAAGGATGGAATCGCGATTCGTTATCTCTTACCTTTGCTTTTCATTTGGATTCCTTTTATCATCTTTGCTTTTTTTCGCCTGTCGCTGTCCTATAAGAAACAAGTCTTTCTGGGATTCAATCTTTTCTATTTCATCATCGTCGTTTCCGTTTTGTATTGGGGAGATTTAAGACCGAGGCTCTATCGGGATTCTCTAGCGGATTGCCTGGATCAGAACCGGGAAATCTTATCGCTAAAAAGAGGAATTTCCGATTTCTGGGATTCAAGAAGAATCCGAATCTTCTCTCGAAAAAATCTACGAGCCGATAATTACCTCAAAGACCTACATCCAGAATATTGGCAGAATTCATGGACCTGGTTTACAAAAACACCCGAAGAAGAATATAACTTCGCCGTCTTACCAGGATTAGACGAGAATAAATTAAGCGAAGAATTCGGCGAACCCAAACATCGCCTTCCCTGCCAAAAACATGAAATTCTAATATGGGATTCGAAATCAAAAGAACGATTTGTTCGATTCAGGGAAAAGAAAAAAGAAGAAGTCGAACTTTGGCACAAACTCACTGGGAGAAAGCAGATTCTCTGAGGTTATAAAGTTCTTCCCTTTCACAAGTTCAATTCGTTCCCTTTTTGTGTTGCCTTCTTACCTGCAAAGAGGATCGAATGTACGCCAAACTCTGAAAAGGAAATCATTACTCCATCGGATAATTCGTTTATCAACAATACCCTCTCAAAAATTTCTTTTTCAACTAAGACGAAGTCCTGAGAAGACGGAAAATAAAAGGATTCAAATATGTAAAATGAGATCAGCGCAAAAAGGGACGCTCGATGCAAACGAGTATAATTGTTCACATCATCTTCATCGATCGTCAATCCTTCTGAAATATAAATAGAGGCTCCGACACGAAAATCGAAACCCTACACTTTAGAGTCAAGCGAGCTCGACTTCAGCTATAAAAACACAAAATCTTGATTCTTGGTTGTCCATTCGAGTCTTTCCAAAAAGGTTTTTCAAGAAATCAAGTCAACGTCCGTTTCCTTCTAAGAATCTATTCTTCTTCGAATCCACGTAACTTTTTCCCGTTTATTACGATAACGAATCAAGCTGACGGATCGGAGTGCGGTAGATACGTATTCAATTCTAAGATGTAAAGAAATTTCTTAGAACATTCAGAATCCATTAAATTTCAGTCCATTGCGAATGACTCATTCGTCCAAAAAAGAAACAATCCGTAGCCCAACTGAATATCGGTCGCAAAAATCAGACCGCACTCCGGTCCATTCATCCGTTCCTATTTTAGTTAATCAGAAGGTAGAAATAACATCCGCCGCCAAACAGAGAAAGAATCCGTGTCTATAATCAGCATTCGATCTTGTAAAAAAATCAATCCCGCCGGTGATTCTCAAATTGAATTTAGAAACATTGAATTTTCAGACCCAGTGAGAAAGATTGGAAGCGCGTTCAGAATCAGCTTTTTTAAGGTTAGAATGGGATCGTAAAAGAAGATTCATTCTAGGATTCAAATGAATCGAAATAGTGATAGAACTTCTGTAAATATTCTTATATTAGACGATGATAAAGAATTGTTAGGTGAAGGATATAAGCCGGAACCAGAACACGCTTCAACAACCAAGTTAAAAAATATATAATTCTCATTCCCAATCTGGATCGAGAACTCTTAGAAAAGATTTAGAATCGATCCTCTCATACGAAACGAGCTGAAGTCCGCGAAAAGATTCTTTTGAATTTCAAGTATCGTGTCGTCTATCTGACGATTGTGATTCGAAAAAAGAACCCCTCCAGATCCGTGACCGGAATGGTTTGCTCGTATTGTGACTCGGATTTATGGCGTTACACTTTGCTCGGATTCGATTCTTCCAAACGATTCCGCAGACAATTCGAATTCGCAAGAAGAAGTATTCATAGAAAGGAAGCCGTCCTTCTCTTCCGAGGTTCACGCCCCTCTCGGAACAAACCGGAGAAAACTCCTTTCCGTATGAGCGCGGAACAAGATGCAAAAGAAACATCGTTTTTTCGTAATTTTCTTATTTACAATATTTTCAATTTGTAAGAAATCATGAACCCCGATCCAAACAGGAGAACTCATGGCAAATTATGTTGTTCGCGGCGGAGAACAGGAATTACCTCCGCCCTATCAAATGAAACAAGTGGAATTTTATTCTTTTTGCATAGAAGGAAATCAGAATGCGATTCAGTCGATCGTAGATCGTGACCTAAACGGGCCAGCAAACGGTTCTGCGCACTATTCCGCATTTACCGATAAATTATTTCTCGTATTCGCAAAACAGCAATATCTGGTTCCCGGTAACGATTGCGGCTGGGTGGAGGAAACCGACGTCGGATTTTGGATTCCACTCTTTGCGAAAGATCCGCTTCGAATCCGTTTTTATCAACCTTATCTTTTTGTGGATATTCCAACCGCCATGGCAACCGGGAGAGAGATCTACGGGTTTCACAAAATTCACGGTGATTTCCAAATGCCGTCCTTACAAGTTCCTCCGGAATATTTTTCCGTCGATGCGATCACTCCTCGTGGAAAAGACAGACAGGCTATTTCACAAAGAATGTTCACACTCACTTGTCCGCCTGGCGGATCAAAGACAAAGGAATCTTACGATGATTTTTCGAAGATAGGGAGCAAGTTTGCGGAAATTCTTTTCGGAGATCCTTCTAAGATCGCAATCCCTGGAATGGGACTCGTTATCAATCTTTTGGACTTCTTATTCTCTCCAGAACTCGGTATGGTCTTTCTAAAACAATTTAGAGACGCCGCAAATCCGACCCTGGCCTGTTATCAAGCCATCGTGGAAGCGAGTAGCAACGTGACCCATTTTCGAAAAGGCGGACTCTTGGAAGGAAATTACGTTTTAGACCTCCTTGATAATCCGTATTTTCCTTTTGTCAGTGATTTCGGTCTCAAAGGAAACTCAGTTCCAGTTCAGTTCGGAATCTGGTGCGATTTCGATTTCGATTTTTCTCCCGGAAAAATCATTCATCAAAACACATAAATATTTTAGAATATTCTAAAATTATATAAAATCAATTTAATAGATTCAGGTAAAATAGCATGGCCGATAAAAAAGAAAAAGTAGTCGTTTTGGGAGGAGGTCTGAGTTCGTTGGTTACTGCATACGAAATCACTTCTCAACCGGGTTGGGATAAAAAATACGATCTTACTTTGTATCACATGGGTTGGAGACTCGGCGGCAAAGGAGCGAGCGGAAGAAATCAGCAAATCTACAATCGAATCGAGGAACACGGTCTTCATATCTGGTTCGGCTTTTACGATCATGCGTTTCAACTCATTCAAAAATGTTATCAGGAAGTTGGTCGATCTCTCACACAACCCTTAGCGACTTGGGAGGAGGCTTTTAAACCGGCAAATTATTTCGTCTTGGAAGAAAAAGTCAATGACGGATACGTACCTTGGCCGATCGAATTCCCGATGAACGACCAGATCCCCGGAGAAAGTCTGGAACTACCGGATCCGAGAAACTATCCGGAACTCATTCTAAATTACCTGCACGGCTATTATAACGAAAACGCCGATACGATTTTTCCCGAGAAGGAAGACGAGAATCAGAGCGGAATCTGGAATCAAATTTTGGAATGGATCGAAGGTACGGTCGAAACGATCGGCCTTGACCTCATAGGAAACACTCTCTTCGTCCTGAAAAATCTTCTGAACAAACTCAGCTCCGATTTTCCAAAAGATCGATTCTTAAAAATCGTCGATCTTTTCGTAAAAACGCTCTGGAAGAAAGTGGAAAAACAGATCGAATCGAATACGGAAGCACGGCGTTTCTGGATCATGATCGATTTTTCACTCACGAATATCAAAGGAATGATCGAAGATCGTCTTTTTGAAAAAGGTTTTGAAAGTATCGACGACTACGATTACAGAGAATGGCTAAGACATCACGGTGCGAGCGAACTCACGATCAACTCGGCAATCGTCCAAGCCATTTATGGTCTCGTTTTCGGTGGAGTGAATCAATACACGTTCGCGGCGGGAACCGCTCTCAAGGGCGCACTCCGAATGGTCTTCACATATAAAGGAGCGGTCGCTTATAGAATGCAGGCTGGAATGGGTGATACGATCATGACCCCGCTTTACGAAATTCTAAAACAAAGAGGAGTTAAGATCAAATTCTTTCACAGGGTTCGGGAATTGATCCCCGGATCTGCGGACGGAAAAAACAACATACAGAGTATTCGTATCGGAAGACAGGTCACTTTAAAAGGAGAAGAATACGCTCCGCTAATCGATGTTAAAGGTCTTCCTTGCTGGCCTTCGGAACCTTTATACGATCAAATCGTAGAAGGAGAAACATTAAAAAAAGAGCATGTAGATTTGGAAAACTATTGGTCCGATTGGAAGGATCGGGAAGAAATCGTATTAGAACACGGGAAAGATTATGATCGAATCGTCTTCGGTATCTCGATCGGCGCCATCCCATTCTTATGTCCTCAAATTCTAAATACAAATCAGCAATGGAAACAGATGACGGAAGCGATCGAAACTTGTTTGACCGACGCTTTCCAGCTCTGGATGTTTCCGGACAGCGCCGGTTTAGGATGGAAGTATTGGAAGAACGAACCTCCGATTCTTGGTTCCTTTGTGGAACCCTTCGATACTTGGTGCGACATGAGTCATCTCATCAATCGGGAATCCTGGCCGGATTCTATGACTCCGAATCATATTGCCTATTTTTGCGGACCTTCTCCTCCCGGAACGGCTCCAAGCAATCCGCTTGCCAACCCTGACATTGAGGCAGAGATGAAAAAATTAAGAGAAAGAGTTGCAACTTTTCTAAACCAAGACGTTAGCACTCTTTGGCCGTCCGCAAGTATTCCGGGAGCCAGAGCGGAATTCAATTGGAATCTTCTTTTGGATAAACAAGAGAAAAGCGGGGTCACAAGAATCGAAGGCCAGTATGTCCGTTTAAATATTCAGCCCACCGAGAGATATGTCTTATCCGCTAAAGGATCCACAAAATATAGACTTCCAGCGGGAATGAACGGTTATTCCAATCTTGTCATTACGGGAGATTGGATCGAAAATCCGATCTTAAACGCAGGCTGTGTGGAAAGCACCGTTGTAAGCGGTATCGAAGCGGCGAAATGTTTTCTCTGATTTTCCGAAATCAATTTTTTTCTTTTTGATTTTAATCCTAGGGAGAATATCACAGTTCTTCCAGGATGGAACTCCCCGGCTTTGAAACCTTCGAATCCTTTTCCATTGATCATCAGTTTCTGATATACAGATCTCTGGATCAAAGATCGGGGAAGCACGTTCTCCTCAAAATCCTACGTCAGAAGAATCCTTCGCGCAAAGATATTCAGAAGATTCATCACGATTTTAGAATTTCTAGTTTTGCTAAAGGGCCTAGGATCCAGAATTCCCTCGAATTAATCCGACATGAAGACCAGCCTGTCCTCGTCATCGAAGATAACGGATCGGTTCCTCTTTCGAGAATGTATCCAAATGGTGTTAATTCTGTTGAGAAATTTTTTGAGATTGCCATGAGTATATCTTTAGCGCTCAAAGAAATTCATGAAAAAAGAATTCTACACCAAGCCCTTCGTCCGGGTAATATCTGGGTTCAACCAGAGACCGGGATCGCGAGAATCACCGATTTTTCATCCGCTACTTTCTCCGGGAAAGACACGTCACCTTCCATTACACCCGATTTATCCGTCGAAATTCTGTCCTATCTTCCGCCTGAGTTGACCGGAAGACTTTCCCGAGTCCTCGACCTACGAACCGATTTTTATTCCTTGGGAATCATCTTTTATCAGATGATCACCGGGATGTTGCCTTTTGTCTCCAAAGATAGAAACGAAATTCTGCACGCGCACCTAGCACGAAGACCAGCCTTAGTCCACACTCTTCGCGACGATCTTCCGGTTTCCATTTCGCTTATCATTGCAAAACTTCTGGAAAAAGATCCGGAACAACGTTATGCGTCTATTAACGGTCTAATCTACGATCTCGAACTTTCCCGTAAAGAACAGAATAACGAAAACAACGGCTCGGTTTTTGTTCCGGGAACGAGAGACGTCCCTGAATTGAGCTTTGATCCTTCCGCGTTATACGGAAGAGACCGAGAAAAGACTGTCTTGGAATCCTCTTTGGATAAAGTTTTCCGAGGCGAAACCGGTTTGGTCTTGATTACAGGTGATTCAGGTTCCGGAAAATCGGCCTTGGCGAAATCGTTTTTAAAGAGTATCTCTGAAAGAGGCGGAATCGTTGTTCAAGGAAAATTCGATCAGTATGAAACTTCGGTTCCTTTCGGAGGTTTAATCCATTCTCTTAGAGATCTGGTTTCTATCTATTTATCGAAACCAGAAAAGGACATCAAAGAATTCAAAAAACTCATTCTACAATATACAGGTGCCAACGGAAAAATCCTTTTGAATCAGATTCCTGAATTGGAATTCATCATCGGACCTCAACCTGAATTGGCGGAATTACCTCCGGACGAGAACAGAAACAGATTCTACTTCACGCTTCGAAACTTTATCAGAGCAATCTCGGAAATGAGCCGTCCTCTGGTCCTCTACATGGACGACCTTCAATGGTCGGATCCGGCGAGTCTTAAGCTGATAGAGACTTTTTTGATCTATTCAAAAATTAAGAATTTCTTATGTATTCTTTCTTATAGACCCGAGGCGACCGAAAAGAGTAACGCGTTCTCGAAAATTTTAGAATCCTTGGAAGGCAACAAGGTTCAAAAAAGTCTGATCACTGTCGATCCTCTGGACGAAGAAAGTATCTATCGCCTTTTACAGGATTTAGCTCCGGGACCGGAAGAGGAAATTCGAGCCGTATCCTCCATCCTTCATAAAAAAACGCTCGGGAATCCTTTCGCGATCGTTCAATTGCTTCGAACTTCGGAAAAAACCAATTCAATTTCGTATCAATTCGAGACAAAGCTCTGGAAATGGGATAATGAAAAAGCGCTCCAGCTTCCGGTTGCGGATAACGTGATCGACCTTCTTTGTCAAAGGATCAGAGATCTCTCACCGGGCGTTCAGGAACTTCTCGGTGTTTGTTCTTGTCTCGGAGAAAGATTCACTTCCGGATTTATTTCTAAATTACATTTTTTTGATGCGGGAAAACTCAACCAGATCCTTTGGGAAGCGGTAAGAGAAGGACTTTTGGCTCCTTCACACAATCAAGACCATTCCCTATTCGAAGAGAATGTTTCCGCCGAGCAGGCGTTCGGATTTTCACACGACCGAGTACAACAGGCCGCTTATAGCCTTTTGGAAGAATTGAAAAGAAAGGAATTTCATAAGAAGGTAGGAATCGCGCTCCTCAACTTACACGGACCGAATCCGAAAAACCGAGTTCTTTTTCAAATAACGAACCACCTCAATCAGTCGAAAGAGATTTTAGAAGAGGACTCTCTTAGAAAAAAACTAACGCTTCTAAACTATAAGGCCGGTCTTCAAGCAAAGAGCTCCGGTTCTTACGAAAGCTCACTTCAATACTTAAACTCAGCCTTGAACTCTTTGGACCAAGAGGCTATGATTAACGACCTCGAGTTGTATTCCAACGTGATTTTGGAAACCGCAGAAACGGAATACCTCCTGAATAACTACGAAAGAACAATGCAACTTTTAGAATCATTAGAAAATCTGAATCTTCCGGATCTCCAATACATCCGCGCGGACGCGATTCAGGTAAGACTCTATTCTAAAATGAATAAGGTTGAAAACGCAGTCCTTGCCGGTCTTAGAGCGATGAGACGTTTTAAGATCAACATACCTTCGTCTCCTCTCCGAGTCACTTTGGTTCTATTTAAAGAACTTTTTCTTTCCATGATCCTTTCCAAAGGAAAAACCGACATCGAACTCGTAAACGTTAGGGAAAATGGAGAACAAGAATATCAGGCTTTGATCGATCTTTTTGCCGATCTCGGACCCTCAGCCTTTACCTATAACCAGAACTTGTTCGCCCTAATTGTATTAAAAATGTTTAATACGTCCTTGACAAAGGGAGTTTCCAGAAGTAGTCCGATCGCTTACAGCGGATACGGAATGATCGTAAACCAGGCTCTCAAAGATTTGGACCAAGCCGTTCGATATTCGAAACTTGCGATGGATCTGAACGACAAAATCCCTTTCGATTTGGTGAAATGGAAAGTTCAATACGTTTATTCCGCGTATCTTTGTCATTGGAAAAGACATATCACTTTGGATATCAGTCTTCTTGACGACGTCCACAACGGCGCGCTACAAAACGGGGATATCTTTTACGCCGGCTTTAGCATACAAGCAAAAACGCAGAAAAAGATTTTTGCTTCCTTCCCGATCGAAGAATTGTTAAACGACATTGCGGGTGCGGACCAATATTTTACTGCATCCAGAGACAACTTTGCCTTCACGATTGCCAAAAGCTCGCATCAGCTCATCAAAGCCCTTGCGGGGAAAACGGAATCACCCGATTCGCTCGACGATGAGAACTTTCACAGCAAAGAATTCGAAAACGGGATTCTGGAAGATAAAAATTTTACGGCTCTTTCCTATTACTATCACGATCTCACAAAGTTATATTACTTTTCCGGTAATTTTCAGAAAGGATTGGAAGCAGGACAACAAGGGGAAAAGTTAATTCAAAACGCCTTCGGCTTGATTCCTTATGCGGAATTTTGGTTTTATTACGGCCTTACGATTTTGGAAAACTACAAAGACTTTTCTTTTTCGAATCGGACAAAATTTTCCAAAAAGCTGAAGTTGATCCTTTCCCTTTTCACAAAATGGAGTAAGGATTGTCCTGAAAACTTCATGGGCCATCTGGAACTTCTCAAAGCGGAGGTCGATAGAAACAATGGAAAAATCGGCGAGACGATTTCGGGTTACGAAAGAGCGATTAAACTTTTTCAGGAATCCGGATTCATATCTTTTCAAGCCCTTTCCTGCGAAATCGCCGCGAAGTTCCACTATAAGAACGGGAATTTTTCATTAGGAAATCATTATATTCAACATTCGATCGATCTCTATTCCAGATGGGGAGCGTCCACGAAAGTGGAGGATTTAGAAAGCCGCTTTTCAAGCCGTTTGGATCTTTCTCTTTCTCCGGAAGCGATCGGACGGAAGATACAAAATCAAACACCCGATTTAGACCAGGAAATCATTCTAAAAACATACAATCTACTTTCCGGAGAAATCGTCTTAGACAATCTTCTAAAAAAATTGATACAAATTGCAATGGAAACGGCCGGCGCAACGAGAGCGATTTACTTCCATCTACATAATAAAAATCTAATGGTATATTTGGCAGGACAAAGCGGAGAAGACGGAATCGTAGTTGAAAATCTGCCCGAACTTGAGGAAACTCAATATCCCGTTTCCTATCTTAACTACGTTTTTCGAACCGGTAAGATGATCTCAACGAACGGATTCGATTCTTCTTCCATTAAAGATTTTACGGATCAATACATCAAAGAGAAAAGACCGCAGTCCGTCATATGTATCCCGCTTGTCCACGCCGGCGGACTCAAAGGAGTTCTTTATCTTGAGAACCAGCTCGTCAAAGGGATTTTTACGGAAAATCGAATTCAAACCTTGGAACTCATCGCAGGCCAAGCGGCGATCTCGATCGAAAACGCGAATTTATACGCAGAACTGGAGGAGAAAGTCGTAGAAAGAACTTCCGAACTCAACAATACGATCAATTTAATTCAAAAAGATCTTCTCTATGCTCAAAAAATTCAAGACCGAATTCTCCCCAAACCGGAAGCAACGTTAGGCGGAATTTATATCCTTACGAAATACATTCCTATGAACGAGGTCGGAGGGGACATCTATGATTACGCCGAAATATCGCCGGGAAGAATAAGAATTTTCCTCGCGGATGCGACGGGTCATGGAGTTCAAGCCGCGTTAGTCACCATGTTGATCAAATCGGAGTATGAAAGTCTAAAGTATTTGGATCTGCCTCCGGGTGAGGTCATTTCGGAGCTCAACAAAGAAATCATCGCAAAATACAGCGCGATCAAATCCTTTTTTAGTTGCCTCATAGCGGACGTCGATACCTCCGAAGGAACCCTTTCCTATTCGGCGGCGGGGCACCCCGACCAATTTTGTCTTACAGGAAGCACGGTCACAAGACTTTCCAAAAGCGGCCCCATCATCGGAATTTCGGATAAAGTTAAATACCAATCACAATTCTTGGAGATAACGAAAGGTGACAAAATGTTTTTCTTCTCCGATGGAATCGTGGAAGAATTCAACGCCTTCGAAGAGGAATTCGGAGAAGAACGCCTTCTCGATTCGATACTCAAGGAATCCTCAAAATCCATTCCTGATCTCGTCAAATCGATATTTGGCGATTTGGAAGCGTTTCTTTCCGGACAAAAGACGCAAGATGATATCACGTTTTTATCCGTTGAAGTTCTTTAAAACTTAACAATTTCTTAACTACGATTTCCGTTCCTTAAGCTCGCAGAGATTGACTCCTTCATAGCTTCATGATCTACTTGGAGTATGAATCTATCTTTCACTTTTCCGATTCCTTTCGAAATAAGAATCCAGTTCGCAAACTCCCCTCTTACAACTTTGGATATTCAGATAATTCAGGATATATAATATTATGAACTTAGAAACAACTATCGCCTTATCCCTAGGAGGGATCTGTCTTGTATATCTGGTTTATTCCATTTTTAAACCGGAAAAATTTTAAGGAGAATCTATGGCAACGGAATGGATCCAACTCTCGATTTTTCTTTTTTCGATCGTAATCCTGTCTCCTTTACTGGGAGCCTGGCTTTTTCAAGTATTTCACGCGCCGGGAACTCCGAAGATCGAGGCAGGTTTCTACAAAATTTGCGGAATCGACCCGAAAAAAAATATGGACTGGAAGGAATACGCCGCTTCCCTTCTTATATTCAATCTTCTTGGCTTTTTGACTCTTTTTGGAATATTATTATTTCAGAATATTCTTCCGATGAATCCGGAAAATCTAAACGGCCTCAATCCTTTTCTGGCTTTTAATACTGCCGTCAGTTTTGTTACGAATACAAACTGGCAGGCATATTCCGGAGAAGCCGCTTTGAGTTATTTCTCTCAGTCCATCGGACTTACCGCGCAAAACTTTCTCAGCGCGGCGACCGGTCTCTGTGTTCTTTTGGCGCTTGCACGAGGACTTTCTTCAAACGCAAAGGCGGACCTTGGAAACTTCTGGAGAGATTTAATCCGAGGAACGATTTATATTCTCCTTCCATTGTCCTTCCTTTTGGCTCTGGCCTTGGTAAGCACGGGTGTGGTCCAGACGTTCTCCGAGTATTTGACCGCGACCACTTTGGAGGGAAACACACAAACCATTCCTTTGGGTCCGGCCGCTTCCCAGATCGCGATCAAACAGCTTGGCACAAACGGTGGTGGATTTTTCGGAGTCAATAGCGCTCATCCGTTCGAAAACCCAACACCGATCTCCAACTTTCTTCAGATGCTATCGATTCTGCTTCTTCCGGGTGCTTGTGTTTTCTTATACGGTAGAATTATCGGAAACGTTAAACACGCTTGGGTGATCTTTTCCGTCATGTTCACGATTTTCTGTATCGGTGTGTTGACCGTCTGGTTCTCGGAGTCGTCGTTCCAACCTCTTTCGGGAACGAATGGTTTTTGGGAAGGGAAGGAAACACGATTCGGAATCCTAAACAGCGCCCTCTGGGAAGTGGCGACTACGGTGGCGTCTAACGGATCCGTCAACTCGATGCACGACAGTTTTTCTCCCATCGGTGGTTTAGTTGGAATGTTGAATATTCAGATCGGAGAAGTGATCTTCGGAGGTGTCGGCGCCGGTATGTATGGAATGGTATTGTTCATTCTACTTACCGTGTTTTTGAGCGGCATCATGGTCGGTCGAAGTCCTGAATACATGGGGAAAAAAATAGAGAAAAAAGAGATCCAAATGTCTATATTAGGAATTCTTTTACCTTCCACGGTTATCCTTCTCTTTACTGCGATTGCGGTAAGCCTGCCGCAGGGAATCGCCTCCTTATCAAACAAAGGACCACACGGTCTTTCTGAAATTCTTTACGCATTCTCTTCCGGTGCCGGCAATAACGGCTCCGCCTTCGCAGGGTTAGCCGCCGATACCCCCTTCTACAATTCTATGTTGGGAATCGCAATGTTGATCGGAAGATTCGGAGTCATTCTTCCAGCGCTGGCGATCGCAGGAAGCGCCGCTTCTAAAAAAAGATCTGAAGTGATTTCAGAAGGCTCTTTTTCGACGGAAGGCGGAACCTTCTATATTCTTCTTTTGTCCGTCATCATCATCGTGGGAGCGCTGACTTTTTTTCCGGCGTTGACAATCGGCCCAATACTTGAGCATTTCCTAATGTTACAAGGCAGAACTTTTTAAGGAGAATCGGATGAGTCGTAAATCCAAAGTTTTTTTCGAATCCGGAGTTCTAAAAGAAGCTTCGATCAATACTTTTAAGAAATTGAGCTTTCGAGCCCAAGCAAAGAACCCGGTGATGTTCATCGTTTTTTTGGGTGCATTATTCACGACTTGGATCTTTATCAAAGACATGACCGGCGGTTCTTATTCCGCTTTCAATCTTCAGATCGGTCTTTGGCTATGGTTCACCGTTCTATTCGCTAATTTCGCCGAAGCGATCGCTGAAGGACGAGGCAAAGCAAGAACGGATAGTCTCAAGAAAACGAGAACGAACATCATCGCAAAAAAAATCGTGGAAGGAAAAGTTCAGCCGGTTCCAGGAACCTCTTTGAAAGTCGGCGATCGCGTGTTATGCGAACCGGGAGACTTGATTCCCGGAGACGGAGAGATCGTAGAAGGAATCGCGAGCGTCGACGAGTCCGCGATCACGGGAGAATCCGCACCGGTCGTCAGGGAAAGCGGCGGAGATAGAAGCGCCGTGACCGGCGGCACTCGAGTGTTAAGCGACAAGATAACGATCACAATCACCGCGGAACAAGGAAACACGTTTCTGGATAAGATGATCGCACTTGTGGAAGGAGCGAAAAGACAAAAGACACCGAACGAAATCGCGCTTACGATGCTTCTTTCGGGTTTATCTTTTGTATTCCTGATCGCGGTCATCAGCCTTCCTTTTCTCGCCGAGTTCGTCGCAAGGGAAGGAGGACACAAAGCGGATCTTTCGATTCCCGTTTTGATTTCGCTCCTTGTCTGTTTGATTCCTACCACAATTGCAGGTCTTCTTTCTGCGATCGGGATCTCAGGAATGGAGCGGCTCATTCGTTTTAACGTAATCTCAAAAAGTGGGAAAGCCATCGAAGCGGCGGGAGATATCGACATTCTACTTTTAGATAAGACAGGGACAATCACGTTAGGCAACAGAGAGGCGCGCGCATTCTTCCCCGCTACCGGAGTTCAGGAAAAATATCTCGCGGACGTCGCTCAACTTTCTTCTCTGGCCGATGAAACTCCCGAAGGAAGATCCATTGTCGTATTAGCAAAAGAGAAATTCGGCATCAGGGAAAGACATCTCGCTGAAATGGAAGGAGAGTTTATTCCATTTAGCGCATCTACAAAGATGAGTGGTGTAGATCTTAAAAAAGAAGGAAAAGTCGTCAGAAGAATCCGCAAAGGCGCCGGAGACGCGATCAAAAACTACTTATATAACTTCAGTCAGAAAATTCCTTCCGATATGGAAGACACGATTCAAAAAATTTCCCAAAAAGGAAGTACTCCGATTTTAGTCGCGGAAGACAATCGACTCTTAGGAGTGATCGAACTAAAAGATATCGTCAAGGGCGGTTTAAAGGAAAGATTCGCGAGTCTTCGTAAGATGGGAATCCGCACGGTTATGATCACCGGCGACAACCAACTTACCGCCGCCGCAATCGCGGCCGAAGCGGGCGTCGACGACTTTCTCGCGGAAGCCACGCCGGAAACCAAACTGAAAAGAATCAGAGAACAACAAGCAAAGGGTTATCTCGTCGCAATGATCGGAGACGGAACTAACGACGCACCCGCACTCGCACAATCGGACGTCGGTGTTGCGATGAACACTGGAACCCAAACCGCAAGAGAAGCGGGAAACATGATCGATCTCGACAGCAACCCGAGTAAACTGATTGAAATCGTGGAAATCGGAAAACAACTTCTGATGACCAGAGGCGCCCTCACGACGTTCAGCATCGCCAACGACGTAGCGAAGTATTTCGCCATCCTTCCCGCTTTGTTCGGTACTTTTTACGCGACTTCGGACGCGTTAGGCGGTCCTTTGTCCGTTCTAAATTTAATGCAACTGAGTTCTCAAAAAAGCGCCGTTTTAAGCGCCGTGATATTTAACGCGCTCGTGATTCCGGCGTTGATTCCTCTCGCTCTGAAAGGGGTCGCCTATCGACCATTAGGTGCAAATACGATTCTCAAGCGGAATCTTTTGATCTACGGCCTCGGAGGAATTATAACTCCGTTTATCGGAATCAAGTTGATAGACTGGATTCTCGTTTTTTTAGGACTCAACTGAGGTGAATTTTATGTTAAACTCGATAACGATCGCAATCAGAACCTTATTCTTTCTAATATTCATAACGGGAGTCTTTTACCCGATCGTTGTAACTGGATTTTCAGAAAGACTGTTCCCCTTTCAATCCGGAGGAAGTCTGATCCGATCGAACGAAAAAAACCTGCTGGGATCGGAATTATTGGCACAGAAGTTTACAAAAGATGAATATTTTTGGCCGAGGCCTTCTGCCGCGGATTTTGCGACTGTCGCTTCCGGAGCTTCCAATCATAGCGCGACTAACGCGTCTTTGAAGGCGAAAGTGGAGGAAAGAAAAAATTACCTACTCAAAAAACATCCCGATCAAACGAGTGTCCCTCCGGATCTTCTTTTTGCATCGGGTTCCGGCCTGGATCCTCATATCAGCCCCGCCTCCGCGTATTTTCAAGTGCAGAGAGTCGCATCGGCAAGAAGATTGAATTCTGAACAAATCGTGGAATTGAAAAAACTTTTGGAACAATCGACTGAAAAACCCTCTTTCGGTTTTATCGGAGAGAAACGTATCAACGTTCTCAGATTGAACTTGAATCTGAATTCCAAATTCGGAAAATAAGATCCATGACCGATTGGAAAGATGATTCTCGAATGGACCCGGACGAACTCCTTCGAAAGGTGCAGGCCGAGGAACAGAAGTCGGTTTCCGGAAAGTTGAAAATCTTTTTCGGAATGGTCGCCGGCGTTGGAAAAACCTACGCGATGTTAAACGCCGCTCGTTCTCTTAAAAAGGAAGGAGTCGACGTGGTCGTAGGTTATATAGAGACGCACGGAAGAAAAGAAACGGAGGAACTTCTCGAGGGACTTGAAATTCTTCCTCGTAAAACCATCGTCCATAGAGGCATTCAATTCGAAGAGATGGACATAGACGCCATTCTCAAAAGAAAACCCGAAGTTGTTTTAGTCGACGAGTTCGCTCATACGAACATTCCCGGAAGCAGACATATCAAAAGATATCAAGATGTGATCGAAATCCTAAAACACAGCATCAATGTTTTTACAACTCTCAATGTTCAACATTTGGAGAGTCAGGTGGAAGCCGTGGAAAAAACGACTTCGGTAAAAATCCGGGAAACGATCCCGGATTCCGTTCTGGATATCGCAGACGAAATTCTTTTGATCGATTTGTCTCCGGACGATCTCCGCAAACGTTTGCAGGAAGGAAAAGTTTACGTTCCAGAAAAAGCGAATTTTGCCGGAGATCATTTCTTTAAAAAAGAGAATCTATCCTTCTTAAGAGAGACAGCGCTCAACTACACGGCAAGACACGTAAACTCCTCACCCGATTCCACAAGATTCAGGGAGAGAATACTCGTTGCGATAAGTGCAAGTCCGAATTCTTACTCTTTGTTACGTTATGCGAAACGTCTTGCCTATGAAAGAAACGGAGAATTGTATTCCATCTACAATCAAACGCGGGAGAATCTTTCCAAGGAAAATCTGAGTCAGCTGGAAAAAAATCTGAGTTTTGCAAGGGAACTCGGCTCCGAAATTTTATACTCCGCGGACGAAGATCCGGTAGAAGCGATTCTTAGGATCGCAGAGCAAAAAAATATTACGAGAGTTGTTCTTGGCAAACCTCCGATGTCCTGGTGGAAAAAATGGAATTCACCCGCATCCAAACTCGCAAGAATCACCGCCAACTTCGAGTTGTGTTTGGTTCCTTACGATCATACTTTGTTTTCGGGTGAGGAATCACTTCTCAATCGATTTTTAAGGACTTCTTCCGGCGGAAAACAATACGTCGCTTCCGTCGCGTTCATTCTTTTAGCGACGAGTCTGAGTCTTTTTTTAGAACCGTTGACCGGCTATTGGAGTATTTCCTTTTTATATCTTTTTTTCGTTTCCGGGATCGGTTCCTTTTTTTCAAAAGGACCAACGATACTCGCTGGACTTCTTTCGGGAATATTCTGGGACTTCTTATTCATCCCTCCGAAGTACACGTTCTTTATCGAAAAGCTGGAAGACGTTCTGATGTTCGGATCGTTCCTATTTATTTCCATCATCATCGGCAACGTGACTTCGAGATTGCGACAAAAAGAGAAAGCGCTCGTCAATCGTGAATTACGATTGGCAACGTTATACGAGCTTTCAAAAGAATTGGGACACGCTAGAGAAATTCGTCAGATTTCGGAAATCGGCGCGGAATACCTAAAAAAAGTATTTCAAACCGACGTAACGATCCTTTTGGAAAATCAGGGAACAATCGATTTGAGCTCTTCAAGAGCCGGAAATTTTTTTCCGGATTCGAAAGAAACCGCGGTAGCAAATTGGGTTTATAAAAACAAAACCCCTGCGGGAAAGTATTCGGACACACTTGCCATGTCTCTTGGAACGTATTTTCCTATGGTCGCGCCGGGAAAGGTCATCGGGGTTTTGGGAATCATCTTAAAGGAAAGGCTCAATCTCGATCAGGAAAATCTTTTACTTACGATGGGAAATCAGATCGCACTTGCTCTTGAAAGAGAATTGTTATCCGAAGAGACGAGAACCAGGTATCTCGCGAATCAATCGGAAAGACTTTATACGATTATATTTAATTCTCTCTCTCACGAATTAAAAACTCCGCTTTCCACGATTCGAGGAGCGGTCACCGCGCTTCTTGAGCCGGAAATCGACAATTCTCCGGATGCTCGCAAAGAATTGTTAAACGAAATCAACGAAAGTAGTATGATTCTTAATTTGTTATTAGGAAATCTTTTGGATATGAGTCGGTTCGAATCAGGTTTTCTAAAACTCAGACAAGACTGGCACGATCCTTCCGATTTAATTCATGTAGTCGTAAGGAGACTACGCCAGACCGTAAAAAATAGCCGTTGTGTGATTCATATTCCGGAAAATCCGATTCCGGTTTGGATGGATTTTACTCTTATGGAACAGGCTCTTTTTAATATCGTATTCAACGCGGTTCAGATTTCACCGGAAGATTCTCCCATTTCGATCGAATTGGTATGCGGGAAGGAACGAATCCAGTACGTCGTGGAAGACAGTGGACCCGGAATCGCACAAGAAGATCTTGAAAAAATATTCGAAAAGTTTTATAGAAGTAAGAATCGCAATCACGTCGGTAGCGGACTCGGCCTTTCCATCAGTAAGTCGATCGTTGAAACGCATCAAGGAACGTTGATCGCCGAAAATAAAAAGGAAGGCGGCGCGAGATTCTGTATCGACATTCCGATAAAACCGAGCTGAGAACATGAATTCAAAAATACTCGTAGCGGATGACGACGATCGAATTCGAAAAATGATCCGGATCAGTTTGACTGCCTCGCATTACGACGTAATCGAATCGAGCACCGTTCAAGAAACGATTCAGAAGGCCGCCGGCGAGTCCCCGGATGTGATTCTTTTGGATCTTCAATTTCCGGACGGAAACGGAATAGAGGCTTTGAGAGAAATCAGAACGTGGAGCGAAACACCGGTTATCGTCTTATCCGTGTTATCTTCCGATCCTGAAAAAATCACACTTTTAGATACCGGTGCGGACGACTATATTACAAAACCGTTTAGTATGGGAGAACTTCTCGCGAGGATACGTGTTGCACTTCGTAATAAGACCCAGGATCCGGGTTCTCCCATTTTTATCTCCGGAAATTTATACGTCGATTTGGCCGGCAGAACGGTGCAAGTTTCCGGAAAAACGGTGCATCTTACTCCGATAGAATTCTCCTTCCTTTCTCTTCTGATCCAACACGCCGGTAAAGTATTGACGCAGGAACAAATCATTCGTCATGTCTGGGGACCTCTCGCAAAAAACGAATCGGGCCCGTTACGAGTTCATGTGGCGAGTCTCAGAAAAAAAATCGAAACGGATCCGTCCAATCCCGAGTTGCTTTTGACGGAACCGGGAGTCGGATACAGACTCGTTGTCAACTTCTGATTAATTCCGAAAAAATTAAAACGAAATACCCGCAGATAGAAAAAGTTGCACTCCAATTCCTTTCGCGCGATCCAATTCTTTCTCTTTACCGTCTCTCCAGATTTTATCCAAAATAGCAGGATCCGGTTTAATATTATAAAAACTGATTTCTTCCCTTTGAATATGCGCGGAACTGTTCGCAAAAAGAAGAACGCTAAATCCTCCGTTCAAAAAAATGCCGGAAGAGAACACATAACGTAGACCCGCACCGGGAGCTACATAGGCCCGTTTATTCGAGATCGAATACTGCCAGGTTTTTCCGTCCGCGCTTCCGTCGGAATAAACCGTAAATTCACTCTTACGATCTCTTTGAAAATAAAACTCCTGACCGACTCCAACGCTAAAGTAATACGGAATCGTAAAGGGAAACCATTCCAAAGCAATCGTGTACTGATTTTGTGTAAAATCCTTATTTTGTAATGAGAATGCGACCGCTCCCGAATGATATCCGGTTCGATCCAAATCAAAATGATCGGCCTTATGTCTTTGATGTGCAAGAAAGGAAATGGAGAATCGTTCCCCAAGATTGTAGCCGGCTTGAAACCAAGAAAGCTCGTTGATTCCGAAACCTCCCAAGTAATAACGCTTTTGTAATCTTCGCTCATTTTGATTTCCGATTTTAGAAGAAGAATCCAAGGATGAGAATTCTTCAGAATAAAGCGACATCGTAGCAAACAACAAAACCAAAAAAAATCCGATTTCGTAAGGAGGAAGAATTTTGAAAATCAATCGAAACTGTTTCATAGAAGAATCTATGAAAGAATTTATCTCCTACTCGAAAGAGTAAATTGGAAAAAAACACTCAATTTTGATTCCTAACGAAATTTTGCTTAGAATCCACGTTTTCTCGAGCCCAAATCGGAATCGCTTCTCAAAACGAATCTTGCGCGATTCTCTCGACGAAATGCAAAGGAACAAATCGTGGCAATGCGCCGCCTCGAAAATACATCGGATTGGATTCGAGTTAGAATCGGTAAGAATGGAGAACGGTCTAAACAAGAAAATTCGATCGAAAGTCGGAACAACCGTCATTGGATTAAAAACTCGAACAAAGCCTGAAAATCACATTCAAACTTTTGTATATTTTAATTTTTTTATAGGACTCACAAGGATGGATCTGCTTGTTTCGAATTTACAATGATCCACTCGGCTTTTGCATTCTCCAACAGAAATGAATCCTTTCGTTTCGAAAATCTTCGGGAAGCGTCTTCTTCGAGATGTCTTCGATTTGATCCCAGAGAATCGACTTTTCGGCCAGCTGAAACTTTCGAAAGTTGGTGGAGAAGTATAGAATCGCGCCTGGAAGTGCGAAATCGCGATAAAGAATATTCAAAATCTCGACGTGATCTCTTTGCACGTCGAAAATATCGATCATCTTTTTACTATTGGAAAAAGTCGGCGGATCGACGACGATCAAGTCGTATTTTTCGCGATCCTTTTCCTTTCTCTCGGTCCTCAACCATTCCATCACGTCGGCACGGAGCATTCTATGTTTCGTCGTCGAAAATCCGTTCGCCCTCAGATTCTCCTCCGCCCAAGCGAGATAGGTGTTCGAAAGATCGATGCTAAGACTTTTGGACGCTCCCCCGGAAGCGGCATATACCGTAAAGGATCCGGTGTAAGAAAACAAGTTTAGAAATTTCTTATCTTTGGATTCTTTTCTTACAAGTTCTCTCGTAATTCTATGATCCAAAAACAAACCGGTATCCAGATAATCGGAGAGATTCACATAAAAACGTAGTCCGTTCTCTTCTACTTCCAACAACTCGGATTGTTCGGATTGTTTCTCGTATTGTTGTGTTCCTTTTTTCGGTTCTCGTTTCTTCCAAAAAATTTGTTTCGGATCGATGTTTAGAACCTCGGATACGATTGAACCGATCTCGCGATTTTCTCGTTCCCTTTCTTCTTCCGATATTTCATAGCTATTTTTATAAGCGGAGATTTGACAGTAAGGTCCGTAGAGATCGACGCTAACGGGGACTTGAGGGATGTCTCTATCATAGATTCGAAAACATTGAAGTCCTCGTTTTCGAGCCCATTTCCTCCAGTGTTTGGACATTCTAGAAAGGCGATTTCGAAACATCACCTTCGGATTTCCGGAATCGTTAAGCGACTTTGCTTCCTCGGATCCATTCTCTGACATGAAACCAAAATAGAATCTCCTCTCGAAAATCCAACCAGAACAAAAATTAAAATTCTTTAAAAAGACTGGAAAAAATGGACTGAAGAATGAAGATAGCCTGGCCTTTCGGAACGTTTCGGTTCGGAACCTTGGAGAAGAACTTTTGAAATACACATATCTCGAAAATCAAAAAGTAAAATTATTTCTCACCTACTCCGAAACGGAGTCGAAGGACGTGATTCTTTTTGTTCACGGTTATCCGGATTCTCACCGAACCTGGGATCTACAGATCGAAGCACTGGAAACATCTTATAGACTGGGCGCCATAGACCTGAGAGGTTTTGGAAGATCCTCAAAACCTTTGGAACAGTCCGAATACAACTACGCGATGATCCTTCCTGATCTTCTGGAGGCGATTCGGTTTCTATCTAAAGATAAAAAAGTACATCTTGTGGGACACGATTGGGGAGCCGCTCTCGGTTGGTTACTCATTAGCGATCCTGAATATTCAAGTTATATCAGGTCTTTTACCGCAATTTCCGGTCCGCACCCTTGGCTTGCCGGTAAAAGGATGATCGATGATATCTTTAGTTTAAAACTGGAGAATTGGAAGAAGGTTTTCGATCAGGGTTTACGTTCTTGGTATATTTGGTTTTTTCAAATTCCCATGCTCCCCGAATTTTTCTGGCAGAATTTCGGAGAACCCCTTTACAAACTCGTCATGGACTTCGGAGGAGTTCCAAAAAAGGATCACCTAAGGCAGATGAGTCGAAATGATATCTACAGCGCTACGATGGCTCCGATCCAGCTTTTTAGAGAATTACTCTTCGGCAAAACAGTCATTTCCGCTCCTTCCAATATAAGGGTTCCAGTACAATTGATCGTTCCGGAAAAGGACTTTATCGTCCTCCCAGAGGTTTATGAAAATTCGAAGGATTACGTTGAAACATTAGAAATTCATAAATTGAATTCGAATCACTGGGTGCACAGAGAACAACCTCAGGTCGTGACCGACCTCATTCGGAAATTCGTTTCGTTGCATTCTGCTTAGATAAATGAATCGGTTCAGATCGGAACGGAGAAAATTTTTATTTTGTTTCGGTTAATGCAGAATAAAGTTCTGTTCTTTTTTAAAATTCAAAGTGACTTTGTTGGAAATTTTTAGTCTGATTCTGAATGCTCGTTTCCGCAAGTATGTCCATGGACTCGAGCCAAATAAACTGGTATGAAATTCCTTTTAATCTATTGCCATTCTAATCCAAAGAGTTTTACAAAAGTCGTTTTTGACGCAATTCTGGATACGCTCGTATCGCTAAAAGCCTCCGTTCAAGTGGTCGATCTCTACGGTGAAAAATTCGATCCCGTCTTAATGGTGGATGACGCACACCGTCGTCGCGATTTGTGTAGTGATCCTTCGACGAAAAAGTATCGAGATATGATCTCGGAAGCAAATCATATCGTATTCATCTATCCAGTATGGTGGCACGGCTTCCCGGCGATGCTCAAGGGATTTATCGATCGAGTTATAACGTCAGATTTCGTCTATTCCTTCAAGAATCGCTCAAAAGGTTCGATTCTTCCTGAAGGATTAATGAGAAATAAAAAAATTTCCTGCTTTTACAGCCTCGACGCTCCGTATCCGATTGCAATGATCGATCCCGGCTGGCTCGCGATTAAATACGGCTTATTTCGTTACTGCGGGTTTCGACACGTTAAACGATACTTCCGTCATAATCTGAAACACTTGAGTGAAAACGAGCGCGCAGAATGGATCCAAGAATGCCGAAGAATTGCGTCCAACCTCTAAAAGCCGTCTCTCGTTTGGTATCGATCCTCCGATTTAAGATTCGTTATCATTCTCTAAGATCTTCTTACATCATAAACAGCCGGCGTCGATTAGAAAAGAAGGGATTTTTTATTGCTAAAACTCGGAGTCCTTTTTGGATGTTATTGTTCATTTGGAAAAAGACTATGCTAAAAATAAAAAGAAATACGCTCTACGTTTCATTCTTGATATATCTCCTTAGTATTCCCGATTGTAATGTTCAGAAAAATTCTCCCGAAAAATGGAAAGACTTCAAAAATAGATCGGTGCTCATTTATAGAGATAAAAATTTAGCGCCGTTGGGTACAGGATGTGTTTTAGGAAAAAATACAATTCTTACAACGGAACATATTCTGCGTGATCTGTATGAAGAAGTTTTTGTCTCTTATGACGCAAAGAATTTTTTCCCCGTTTCCATCTTAAAGACGGAGAAAAAGTTTGATTCCGCGTTGCTCCAACTCAAAACACCATCGAAAAATTTCCCGTATGAGAATTTAGAATTCGTAGATCGTTCAGAATTAGCGGAAGGTCTTCCCGTTTTTGCGTGGACGGGTGCCTATGGAGGAACTCCGGGAATTTATTTCGGCTATATTTCTCACATAGAAAGAACACATTTCGATTCTTCCCTTCCGAAAATTCCGTTTATTCAAGTCAATCAAATTGCTTTTCCAGGCGCCAGTGGTTCTTGTGTGTTTTTGGAAACCGGTAAAGCAATTGGCATCGTTCGTTCTTCCATTGGAATTACGGAAGGGAGCCAAATCGGTTTAGTAATTCCGCACGGCTTTATCAAAGTATTTCTACAAGACCTTCCCTAAGGGAAAATTATTCAGTAAATATTTATTTGACAAAATGCCAAATCTAATTCTTCATTTCTTCTGCAAAGAGGATATAGTTGTTTATGAAAAAATTAATCGCAAAGATAGTTTGCCTTTCACTATTGGCACTTCCACTTTATACATGTAAGAAAGAAAGTTCTGACGATAAGAACGCTCTCATTCTTCTAGGAATCGCTGCGGTCGCGAATCAAAATGCCGAAAAAACGAGTGTTCAAGTTAGATCGGCAGTTGCCGGTCTAACGAATTCGATTAGCTCCGGTATCCAAGGCGGAGTTGCTTCCAATATTAATTTTTCTGTTCCGAAAATGGAGAAGAACAAGTTGGTTGCTTACATACAGGAAAGATCGGGTGTTGTTGCACTCCGTCGAAAAGTCCAGTCCTTCCCGACCGCCCTTTCTAGAGATTCGGGAACTTGCGCGGCGAATTCATGCTCTGCCACCTTAAGCGGAACTGTGAATTGCACAATCGGCGGAAGTCCTTCCGGCCAAGTTACTTTGGATAAAATGAAAGTCGTTTACACTTCCAGCGTGGCCGCAGGAGGAATATCGTTCTCCATGAACATGGACGGTAAAGCCAAAATGGAAAAATGCGCTTCACAATCAAATGATTGGTTCAATTTTCCAAGTCTATCGACCTCGATCACCACTGGAGATTTGACTGTTAGCGGAGATTCTAAAATAGAATTCGTAAGTATGGACGTAGCAACGCAAACCGCAACCATTAAATACGTTGAGAAAAATACAACGAACTCCGCAAATATGCAAATTAACGGAGGCGCTGCACAAAGCGTGAATGTAACACAAAACGTGAATTTGGAAGTGATTAGCAAATCGACGATTACGGAAAATCCTACGTTTTCCAACAATAACTTCAAATTCAAGGCAAGTTACGTTGACGTATTGACTGGAACCGTATCCGTTTCCGGAATTGTCGGCGGAGGAAACGTAAACGTAAGTAGAACTTATAACAATGATAAATTCACTTACGACGTTGCCTGCGATATTAAAATCGACACCAATAATCAAGTTTCAGGTGATTGTGCTATAACCGTAAAATAAAGCCCAATCCGAAGGATTTCCGTCCTTCCAGTTTATCCGCCCTAATTTATAAAGGGCGGATAACGCAAATCGGAATTTAGATCCTTTCTTTTCAAAATAGTCGCGGAAACTTTTTCACTTTCCAAAGCCCAATCCTAATACGCGTCGACAAGATTGCATCCCGATTCGACCCAATGTAATGTAATTTCATTCTGATTTTCGGCTCTAAGAGCGAACAGCGCCTCCATCAAGATATATCGAAACTCTACCGAACCAGTTGATTTCCACGTTCGTTCGATACAAACTCTTGTGCCAATTGTGCTTGATCCATATTACGAAAGCGTCTGATAAAAATCAAAACGTTGCGCACAGCCGAACCTCTGCTGTTCATAAAACGCCGTTATTGAAACCGGGTTTGGCTTGCATTTTCTGACAAGCGTCCTTACAACCGGATATGAACTTTAGCGATTTTTCTCGCGCTGTCAATTCGAGTTTCATACAACTTTCAACGGAAAAGACGAACATGGCCAAAAACACAAAAGGTAAGAATCGTAGTCAAAAAGAACTTACGCCGGAACAAAAGGATATTCTGCTCAAAACATTAAAGAACCGATTCGAGAAGAATCAGAATCGCCACAAAGGTATCGAGTGGGACAAGGTAGAGGCAAAGTTAAAAGGCAACGCGGATAAACTGTGGTCCCTTGATCAAATGGAAGAATCCGGCGGAGAACCGGACGTTGTGGGTTACGATAAAAAAACGGGTGAATATGTTTTCTTTGATTGCGCCCCGGAAAGTCCGAAAGGACGCAGAAGCGTTTGTTACGATCGAGAAGGACTCGAATCCAGGAAGGAACATAGACCGGAAGATAGCGCGATTGACATGGCAGTTTTTATGGGAATCGAATTGCTAAGCGAAGAAGAATATCGAGAACTTCAGAAGCTCGGAGAATTCGACGCAAAAACTTCGAGCTGGATCAAAACTCCTCCGAGTATCCGTAAATTAGGCGGCGCTCTCTTCGCGGACTTTCGATACGGTAGTGTTTTTATTTATCACAACGGCGCTCAGTCCTATTACGCTGTGAGAGGTTTCCGAGGTTCGTTACGGGTCTAAGCTCGGCAAGATGAGTCCACTTCGCTTAACAAAAATTTCGTTTGATAGGGGCTTCTATCCGATCAGATCGTTTCAGAGCCTTCCGGAAGAAGTATAATACTTCTTATAATATTCTTCTTCTAAGGAATTGATCGTAACTCCCTTTTTTGTTGAGGCGTGAACGAATTTTTGGTCTTTGAGATAAATCCCAACATGACTCACCTTATTTCCGGAGATTGTAAAAAAGATGAGATCGCCTTCCTTCAACTCTTCTTTTGAGACGGGAATCGTTCGAGAAACCAGCGTGTAACTCGGACCGCTCAGATTCGACCCGTATACCTTTGATAAAATTTTACTAGTCAAACTCGAACAATCGATTCCTGATTCGTCGGTTCCATAATCTCTGTACGGAGTTCCGAGCCAACGATAAACTTCCTTATAAAGAAGAACGGAATCTTTCGGGCCGATGGAAATTTTATGCTGAAGAAGAAAAAATTTCCGAAGTTCGGATTCGTCCGGATTCTTCTTCTCTCCGTGTAAGATCGCAAAACAAATCGTGACTACACACAGAGAAAAAAAGAGGAAGAATTTGGATGGAAACATTCCTTAATTAGACGTTTTAGAAGTTCACTCCGCCGAAAACCATGATCTCTAAAAATCCGAAATTCTGACTCGCACGATCCTTGGAACGTCCGGTCGTAAAGATATTCGGAAGATCGATATAACCGCCCTTTGCGCCGAATTCGAAAAAGAAGGATTTATATAAATCGGTCCTTCCCGCGACATAACCGGAAACGCCGTAACCGGATGCGTGAAAGTGATTGTTCTTCCCTTCACCAAACAAGCGTACATCGCTTCGCGCGATGATAGGACCGCCGCCTACGGAAGAAACAAAACTAAAGGCGTTTTCTCCGTTAGACGAAACCCATAAAGGTTGTACCATACCAACATCCAAGTAAAGAAAATTTAAACCGTCGGTATGCTCGAATTTTAAAAAGTCCGGAGTTACGTTGATGGTTTCTCCGTTGTGATATCCTTCCAAACGTTTGTATGCATCCGGAAATAAATAAAGATAGACCGCCATATCCGAAGCAGTTCCGAGATGTGCCCTCTGAATCGCGAGAGGATCGATGTAACCGTTGATGTTCGCCGCCTGACCACGGCTCATCACGTATTTCATGTGATCCTGACCGAAGGCAACGAAGAATTTATCAGCGAAATAATACGTTAGGCGAAAGTTGTATTGCGGAATTTCCCAAAGACTCGGATTGAGATAAACGGAAGGATCTAGTTTTTCGGGTTTATCTTTCGCGACGACGTCCTTGAGTGTGAAATTATAACCCGGGCCTTTGAAAGTGATATCGCTCTGAGTATAATAATCTCGATTGTATCCCCACTGAAAACTCCAGGTTCCTTTGCGTTGATCCACTCTTCTTTCGGCCTCGACTTTCTTCGGGTCCACCGGAGCCGGAACAGGTTCCGTCTTTACTTCCACATTCGCTTGAGCGAAAGGTACGATATCTTGAAAATCCTTCTCCTTCGATTTTGTTTGCGCAAAATGAGGAAGAACAAAAAAGAAAAAAAGAAAAACGATACAAATCGATCGAATGGAATTCGTCTGATTTCTAAGTTGTGTTTGTTTCATGGGTTGAATCAAAAATTCAAATTTAGTATATCAAAATACTAAAATTACCCGAGTAAGCCCTCTGGCTATGTTTTTTTCATTCTAAGCAGTTTCGATTTTGTAAAGAGAATCCATCTCTCAAGCCATACGTGAACGTTTCAGGCGTCCCTTCTACCGCCTCGTTTAAGCGAAGAATTGCGAAGCACAAAGTTGCGAATGGTTTCACTGACAAAATCCGGATTCTCCTTTTGAATCCAATGATTGGAATCCACTCGAGTTGTCTCCAATGAATCACAGATGACGGCATGAGAGTCATAACATTCGGGACTGATTGCCATATCTCGAATCGGAATCAGAAGTCGAACCGGAACGTGGATCCTTTCCGGAGTCGGATATTTTTTTCCTTGGAGGAGTTCCCTGTATAAGTTGATCGGATGGATCGCGCTCTTAAGAATTTCCTCTTTCGTAAAACTGCGCATCGGATCTCCTTTCGGGATCTCCGCCTCGTACATAAGAAATTTCCAGACGAACATCGTAAACGTTGAGATCAAAAAACCCGGAAGCCAGGGAATCTGAAAAAATACGATATACCAAGACTTCACCAATTGTTTCAGGGCGATCCAAATTTTTCTCGGATTCGTACTGAAGAAGTAACGAAACATCAGATTTCTCGCAAGGATCGGATGCGGACCTCCCATCGCAGTGTAAGAATCAATCATTTTAGAATATTCTAAATCACCTACAAAACCCCAGGACAAAAGAGCGCCCCAGTCATGTGCGACAAGATGAACGGGTTTTCCGTTTCCCATAAAACGAATCACGGCTTCAAAATCCTGAAAGATGACTTGCGCATTGTAATCTTTTTGTTTTTCGGGTTTACTCGAATTTCCCGCCCCTCTTAAATCGAAAGCGCCCACATTGAATTCTTTTGATAAGAATTCCAACTGTGCGTTCCAGGTAGAATGTTCGTCCGGAAATCCATGGACAAAAAGAATTGTTTCTCGATCAGGACGTTGCGCCCCGGTCGTATTGTATTTTAGAAAAAGATTCAAATTTCCGTTACGAACGATGGTAGTTTGAAACGAAGAAATCACTTTCGTTTTCCGGAATATCTTTTGTTTTTCGGATGATAAGGTCATCATTTCATTTTTCCGTTTTTAAGAATTCGATCCTGACCCTATAAAACTGCGTTCGGTCGTTGCCGAATTCTCCCGCGTAAATTATACAATGAGAATCGTATGGGCGCGATATCGCTTATCAAATTAGGGCCAAAGGTTATACAATGGATTCTTAATCTAATTTTTTATAGTCGGTCGCTGAGACTCGTGACCTTATGGACGATGTTCGGAGTCATACGGCTGAAAAAACTGATCGTCTTGGATTTTATTCCGGGAAAGACGTGCAGTTTTCTTTTTTCCATTCCTTTGACGATCGCCTTTACGACGGAAATGGGACTGTCAACGATTCCCATCGGGATGTCCTGTTGTTTTCCGAATTGTTGCGACTTGAGAATTCCTGTGTCCGCAAAAAACGGATATACGTTCGTCACCGCGACTCCTTTTTTACGAAGATCCGCGTCCATCGCTTCTCCCATCGCTCGGATTCCAAACTTAGAAATGGAATAGTAGATCAGTTCTCCAGCGGCGACGTGACCCGCAACGGAAGATAGATTTACGATCTGACCTTGTTTTCTTTCCAGCATCGCGGGAACAAACAAACGACTCAGATGAATCGGGGCGTAGAGATTTACATCCAAGATAAGATTCCAATTCTTATCGGGAACGTCCAAAAGTCCTCCTTTGAAAGCGAGGCCCGCGTTGTTGATCAACACATCAACCCCTTTCGGAGAAAGTTTTAGAGTATTCTGATATACGTCCTTACAACCTTCCTGCGTTTGCAAATCTCCGGAAAAACTACCGAGAATCTTTCCTATGTTTTTCGGTTGAGAACCGTTTTTATAACTTTCGAGCCACTTTCTGTGGAGATAAAAATCTGCGTCCGTACTGGGAGCCTTGAGATCGGTAAGAATCAAGTTTGCTCCTTTTTCCAAAAGTTGTTTTGTCAATTCTCTTCCGAAACCTCCGTTGGCTCCGGTGATTAAAATCGTCTTCTCTTTCAATTTGCTCATATTGCTTCTCTGTATTTGTGTTCTTGTAATGAAAAAATTTCTTTAGCTAAGTATAGATTGTCTTCTTGGTCGGGATGAAAAGAAACCCTAAAATATCGTAAGGCGGCACGTATCGTCAAAGGTAAAACCCTCTCCCTTGTAAAGAGGAGTTGAAAGAGTTCTTTTTGAGTTTGAAGTCGAAAAAGAATTCCATCCTGCCAAAGAAAGAGTATGACCGCGATCAAGGTGAACGCGAAAAAAATTCCGGAAGCGATACACATTCCCACGATTCGAATCCAATAACTTTGAGTCGCTTCCTTCAGAACGTCGAAGACCGCGGACTTGTGTTCCAATTCCTCCGCCGCGTGCCACTCGAAAAGTCTTCTCATTTCCGGATGTGCGGGTTTGAGAAGTCCGCTTCTTAAACCGAGATCCGCGACCAAGGACGTATAATGTTCCAATCCTGCAACTGCGGCCAGATTCATTTTTTCGGAGAAAAGTTTTTCCAAAAGACCGAAAGCAAACCAAACCACAAAATTCATAAAACCTTCGAAACGATATCCTTGGTCTTTGAGATTCTCCCAGAATTTTTTGTGTTCTCCCGCGTGTTGCGCCTCTTGACCAACGAAAGCGATCGCGTTTCTTTTCACCTTTCCCTCTTTGAGTTTGGGAATGGCATTCTGAATCGTTCGAATAAAGTATTTCTCCCCTTCCGGGAAAAGAATCGTCCAAGCGTTCAAAACGTGGGTAAGAGAGGCGTTTCCTCCGCACCAGTGTTTTGGAACGTCCTTTGAAAATTGAAATCGGGGTTTTCGAACCGGGTAATCCGGCTTTTCGACATTGCTCATAATTCTTCCATTCGCATTCGTATTTTAGAATATTCTAATTTTATTCAATCCTCGAGATATAAAAATAATTATAAATCGGGTCTTATCCGCTGGGTGTGAACGAGCCGAGTTTTTATGCGGCTCCAACCTTGATTTTGGAATCCCTCTTCGTTTTCGAAAGAGAGGAAGCCTTTTTTAATTTTGCAATCCGTTCCTGTTCTTCCCAAAAACGAACGTGTGGAAGATCTTCGTCCAGCCAGAAGGCGTCCGTATCGCTTACGACTAAAATTTCTTCCCATTTCACTCCGAAACTTTCTTCGGCACGAGACCCGGAATAAATCTTTCCGATATGCGGCTCGACCGCCCAGAGACCCGCGTCCACTTTCGATTTCGTAAATTCTCCCCAAAGAGGAGAAGCGTTGGAGGAAGGCGCAAAAATTCCTTTGAGAATTTGAGGAACAAGATAAAGAAACGTTTGTGGCGGAAAACCGAGAAGCCTTCCCGCCGGAACACTCGATGCAGGAACCTTTCCGACCTTATGACCCAAAACTCCGTTAGGATAAATCGTATGACAATTGGAATAACCGAGATCCTGGATGAGATCGTCACAGGCTTGATAGATCTTACCCATGTTTTTTTCCGCGCGAACCAATTCTAAGATGAGAGTTCTAAATTCTTTGAGATCTTTGCGTCCTTGCTCCACTTCGGAATTATTTCCGAAAGAAAAAGAATATCCGACATCCGCGGTCACACCTTTCACGTTAGGCGCAACGTCTAAAATCACAGCCATTCCTTCCTTGAGTTTTCGATCGGAAGGTTGAAACTGAAATCCAAAGTGAGGAAGAAGTCCGTCTACTCCGATTCGTTTCCAGGTTAGGGGCCTTTTGAATCCGTGAAAACAGGTCCGATCTCCGAACCAGGCGAATCCGTAATGAAAGAAATTCTTTCCACCTCTTTCGTAGATATAAGAATCGATCAAGGAAGCCGCGGTTTTTTCCGTCATTCCGACTACGAGGCGTTCGCGGACCCATTCCACCGCGTCATATGCAAGTTTTTGCACATTCTTAAAATCGTTTAGATCGGCGGACGTATAATACTCACGCGACATTCTTCTTCTCCTTTCAAATGTTCGGTAACGAGTTTGATTTGGAGATTGTAGCGTATGTTACGAGAGTAATCGTCCGATCTTATGATTTCCGACCGATTTTTAGATTTTTTTTCTCCACTCCGCCGGCGTCATTCCCGAGATTTTTAAGAATTGAGCGTTGAACGTGGACTTCGTATTAAAACCGACTTCGAATCCGATCGAGAGAATCGTCTTTTCCGGTTCTTCCAGAAGAATTTTCTTCGCCTCTTGTACTCGGAATCCGTTGACGAACTCATTAAAATTTTTCTCATACGTTTCGTTGAGAATCCGGGAAAGTTGATGCGGAGTGATCAGAAGTTTTTCGGCGAGATCCTGCATCCGCAATTCTTCCTCACGATAAATTTTTTCCACTTCCATGAGTTCGGTCAAACGGGCGCGAATCGCTTCCAAGTTGAGTCCGCCTAATTGCGTTTTCTCGTATCTTTTTTGTTGTAATTCCAATTTAAGAGAATTAAAGAAGTTCGGATAACGCGCGGTAAACACGAAGACAAGTCCGTTTCCAAAAGTCATCAAGATCGAAGCGAAGATGAAAAGATTTGGAAAATCCAAATAGAATCCGATTCCTGAAAGTTGTACCGAAACGATCGTGATGAGAAGAATCCAAGACGCGAGGCGGGAAAGATGAAAGTCGATCTCTCGAAAGGATTTCCAAAAAAGATATACCGAATAGAAACAATAGACCGTTAGGTGAAGATATCCGATTCCGATCAGTAGAGAAATCGGGCTTTTGCCTCGATGAATCAATGCGTCCTGGATGAGTTCCGGTTTCGAATCCATCGGATAAAGAAAAAAGATCAACTCACAAAGAACGGCGAGATAAGCCGGAAAAAAATGTCTCTTTAAAGGGATCTTTTTTTCCAGAGCGAATTCGAGCATTCTTCCCAAGACGAGAAGAAGTACGGGGCCCATCGCGAGAAGGGAGGAAAAAAAGAAGATCCAGAGTAACGGATACGCGCCCGTTCCCGGAATCGAAACCAAGCCGATCCGAGATTCGACGGAGGCCATGAGAAACGCCAAAAAGAACATTCCGCTGAATTCTTCTCCGCGTTTGTGTTTGGCGAGTTCGGTGAAAAAAAGGAGAATACAATAGCCCGGACCGAGTTGGATCAAGAATTGGAGACCAAGCCAGAATATATCCGGAGTGAAATTCGGGTGCATAGGAAATGCGAGAAGGAAAGCCGACCCCGAAGTTTTGTCCAGAAGAAACGGGAAAAATCAACGTACGCGAAATTAGAAGAATTGACGCGTACCATTCTCTGAGGTTCCCTATCGGTATGAGTGAATTCATTGAAATCAAAGTTGGGGAGAAATCCTACCAGTTGCCATTGATCGCCGGAACGGATGGAAAAAAAGGAATCGATATTCGTGAACTCCATCAAAAAACCGGACTCATTTCTTACGATCCCGGTTTTTTTAATACCGCCTATGCGGTGAGCCGCATTTCCAGAAGAGATCCGGACTCGGGCGATCTTCATTACAGAGGCTACGACGTCGCCGACCTCGTTCAACATTCCACGTTTGTGGAAACCAGTTATCTTTTGATTTATGGAAAACTTCCCACCGAGCAACAACTCAAGGACTTCTCCTTAAAACTTTCGAAACACTCTTTGATTCACGAAGACATGATCAATCTTTTCGACGGTTTTCCCGGTAAAGGGCATCCTCTCGCGGTTCTTTCCGTGATGGTTACTTCTCTTTCCAGTTATTATCCGGAAGAATACGAAGAATCCCTGGACAAAGGGATCGATCATTCCGCAAGACTTCTCGCAAAGATAAGAACGATCGCGGCTTTCAGTTACAAAAAGATCGTGGGGCAACCTTTCGTTTATCCTTTGGACAAACATCCTTATTGTACGAACTTTCTTTATATGTTGTTTTCGATTCCTTCCAAGGATCACGTTCCAAGCGAAGACGTGGATCGGATTCTCAATCAACTTTGGATTCTTTATGCGGATCACGAACAGAACGTTTCCAATACGACCGTTCAAGTGATCGGTTCGACTCAGGCGAATCTTTTCGCTTCGATCTCTTCCGCGATCAACGCGCTCTGGGGTTCCAGAGAAGGCGGACGTCAAGTCGCGGCGGTCGGCTTGATCGAAGACATCATCAAATCCAGAAAGACGGTCGCGGAATACTTCGAGAAGTTCAAAGGAGATTCGGAACGACTTTTTTCAAACGGCTTCGGACACAAAGCTTACGCCGCAAAGAGCAGAAGAGCGATCATCGCCGGAAAACTCTTTCACGAATTCTATAAAAAATATCCGCTCAATCCGATCGCAGAAGTAGCTCTCAAGATCGACGAATACATGCAAAATGATGAATATTATATCAATCAAAACCTGTATCCGAATCTTGAATTTTACAGCGCCGTAATTTTCAACTCGATAGGAATTCCGAAAGAACTCTTCACTGCGATGCAGGTAATCGGAAAACTCCCAGGATGGTTAGCCCACTGGAGAGAACAGCGTGTTTCCGGAAACTACAGCAAAGCTCGTCCGAAACAAATCTATACAGGAGAGATGGGAAGAAAATACGTTCCTCTTTCTGAAAGATAAACGACGATGCAAAACCCGAGGTGGAAAGACTGGCTCGCCCAAGCCGAAAGAGATTTGGAATGGGCGGAAGCTTCTTTGCAATCGGGTTTCTTTGCGCAGACGTGTTTTGTCTGCCAGCAAGTGGGAGAAAAAGCTCTCAAGGCTCTTGCTTATTTTCGCGGAGCCGATCTCGTAAAATCACATTCCGTAAAGACGATCGCAAAAGAGCTGAACGAAAACGGTGAAATTGAATCCATCGGACAAAAATTAGATTTGTATTATATTCCCACTCGTTACCCCGATGCGTTTACGGACGGAGCGCCGTTCGAATACTTTGAAGAATCGCAGGCGAAAGAAGCCGTCGTATTTGCGGAAACATTGATTCGCATCGTAAAAGAAAAACTCAAATGAGCGTGATCGTTTTTCCAAAGAGAAACCCTCTCGGCGGAATGAGTCGAGAAGAATTGATCCAAAATATTCAATCTGCCCTTCGTGAAAAAGTAATCAAGACGTTTCTATTCGGAAGCGTCGCAAGAAATTCCGCGCACGCTTATAGCGATGTCGATTTGATCGTGATTACGAAAACGGATCTTCCCTTTTTAAAAAGACAAGAACTCTTTCCGGAGCTTCTGCGAATTCCGGTCGAATGGAACTTATTCGTTTATACGGAAAAAGAATGGGAGAAGATCCGAGAACAAAGTCAATATCCCGGTTTTTGGAAAACGGTCTTCGCAGAGATGATTCCAATTTTGTAATATACTTCTTTCATACGATTATTCTCCCGTCAGTCGGAAACGGAAAGAATCTGCCTGAGCAACAAGATGAACTTTCGAATGCCACTTTTTGAGGTTCGAACCGGAAAAAGAAAAGAATTCTTCGGACAACTCTTACGTTTTGCGGTCGGAGGATTTAGGTCTCTTTTCGATCGGGTCTCTGTCGGAAATTCAGGTGGCGTGAATGTTCTGATTCCTCGCGACCTGCCTCTTCTGGAAGATTTGCGGGGCCTGTTGAAAACGCGGGAGTTCCCGCATTCTTTGGGAAAACAAAATTCTTCAGTGAAACCTACAAAAAGTAGGAACTCACACTTTTCCAGGAAATGTCCGCCTTCGAAGAAAGCGATTTCGTAATACTAAAAACGCGGGAGTTCCCGCATTCTTTGGGAAAACAAAATTCTTCGGTGAAACCTACAAAAAAGTAGGAACTCACACTTTCCCTGGAAAAGTCCGCCTTCGAAGAAAGCGACTTCGTGATACCAAAAACGCGGGAGTTCCCGCATTCTTTGGGAAAACAAAATTCTTCGGTGAAACCTACAAAAAAGTAGGAACTCACACTTTTCCAGGAATTGTCCGCCTTCGAAGAAAGCGATTCCGTAATACTAAAAACGCAGGAGTTCCCGCAAATCTGCCCGAAAAACGGCAAAATCCTGAGGGCAAAAAAAGACCGGCCAATCGCGTTAGCAACCGCCGGCTGAATAGGTTTCAATTCTGTAAGTCCAGTTAATTAGACCGGTTCTTATCGGTCAACGCCTTCAAGAAAGTTACAATCGACTTTGTATCGGAATCCGAAAGGTCTTTTCCGAGTTGAAGATGAGCCATTTTTTTCACCGCTTCTTCCAAGGTTGCGACTTTCCCGTCGTGGAAATAGGGGCCGGTGATGGCGATATTTCTCAGGGAAGGAACTTTAAAAACAAAAGCATCGGCCGGGTTCTTCGTCAGAGTAGCACGTCCTTTGTCCGAAGTATTTTCATACGGATTTACCTGTCCCAGTTTCCGGAAAGAATTCCCTCCCAAAAGAGGACCTACGTGACAGGCGGTACAACCCGTCGCCAAAAACGTTTCCAGACCTTCTTGCTCTTCGGAGGAAAGTGCTTTGTGATCTCCTCTCTGGAAATCGTCAAAGCGGTCTTTCGTAATTAGGGTTCTCTCGAAAGCGGCAATCGCGCCTGCAAGATTTTCATAGGTGATTTTTTTCTCTTCCTTAGGATAGGCTTTCGCAAAAAGATCTTGGTATTCCGCGATCGCACCGATTTTCTTTTCGACCTCAGCGGCGGAAGGCATCGCCATTTCCACTGGGTTCAAGATCGGACCTTTCGCCTGCTCTTTCAAATCCTTCGCTCTCCCGTCCCAAAATTGAGCGATATGAAAACCGGCATTCAACACGGTTGGAGAATTTCTGTCCCCATTCTTCCCAAACGCTCCTGGAGAAGTGGGAAGATTGTCCACACCTGCGCCCTTACCGGCGACGTTGTGACAGGAATTACAAGCCTGCGTATCGTTCGCGGAGAGTCTTTTTTCAAAGTATAACTTTTCCCCGAGTTGGACGAGTTCGGGAGAATCCCCTTCTCCGCCCGGGATTTTTTCCGGAATCGTTCCAAAGATCTTCTTGGAATCATCGATCAACTTCTTCGTCTTTTCAGACGGCCCACAGGATACCAAAACGGCCCCGAGGAGCACTAAAAATAAAGCCCCTAACGTAGATTTTTTCATACCAGTTCCTCTCTCCATTTATTTTAGAATGATTCTAAAAGTAGATTCTATTTAGAATCATTCTAAAAAACAATTCTTTTTCAAACCTGCTTTCGCTTTTTCCTCTCAATTTGAAAGACCAAACCCTGGGCATTGATCTTAGAATCAAACCCTAGGAGCATTTCTTCCCTTTCCCCCAAGGCAATTCCCTGAGTGGAAATTTCCCTTTCTAAATAAGAGCGAATTCTTCCCGTGCAGAATTCCAGAAGCGGCTCTCCTTCGAGACCGGATCTTTCCCCGGAGGAAAGAATGTTCTGCATCGCGTGAAGACCTTGTTTCATCTGCCTCGCACCGGAAGGAAGATCCTTCCAAACTCCGAAATGGGTGAGATAGGCTTTATCCGCACCCGTCGCAAGAATCGTGTCCACCGTATTCATCGCCTCTTCGGAATCGAAATCCGTCGGAGTCGTGGAAGGATAGAGGATCGGATTTTTACCGACCGCAAATTCCCTATAACCGAGGCCGAAAGAATCTCCGGTAAAAATTCCGTTACTCAGAGAATCATAGATGCAAAAGTGATGATTTGCGTGACCTCTTGTATAATAAAATTTGAATCTTCTTTTTCCCCATCGAATCTCTTCTCCGTCTTCGGGGCTTTTCACTCGTTCCGCCGGCACAGGAACGATTTCACCGTAGAGTTTTTTGAAATTTTCTTCTCCGTAAACTTGGATCGAGCTCTGAATGAGTCTCTCGGGCGAAATCAGATGTTTCGCGGCTTTCGGATGCGCGAGAATAGTCGCGTTCGGACAATGTTTCGCAAGAAGACCCGTTCCACCGGCGTGATCAAGATGAACGTGAGTAACGATGATATACTTTACGTCCTCTGGCTTTCGACCGACATTCTCCAATTCTTTCAGAAGAATCGGAACCGCGTAATTGGTATTGTTTTCTACAAACGCGGCTTCGTTTCCCTCCACAACAAGATACGCACAAGCGACACCAAAGGAAATATAATCGCAGTCGATCGTAAACAATCCTGGAAAGGGTTCTTTCTCAAAAGGTGGCATAAGATTCTCCTGATTTCAGAATTGAAAATTGTCAAACAAACCGAGGTTCCACGGAAGAGACTAAAACAATTTCGTGACTCGCTCCAAGTAGCAAGAGCAGGTCCACATTCTGCAGGGAGTTGCAAGCACCCCGCAAAGTTTATACCACACTTCCCATCTCTCCAATCCCGCAATAGTCCAAACTTCTTCTTGCCAATGAGTCTTCCTAAACGAAAGATTCAACTTCCTTAATAAATGAAATGAGTTCAATCGATTCAATGAAAAGATAAGAGAACACCCATATCGGTAATTTCAAATGTTCTAAATAAGTAGAAGAAGGCTTTGAGTCTGAGCAATTCCGTTCAGAACAAAGAGTCACAAACTCTCTCGTGAATACTTCTTTGTTAAAAGAAAAGTACCAATCAGAAGAATTTTTGGGATAGAGAATAGAAAATAGATTCTTACTGATCTGCGTATATTTATCGACGTTTAAGCGATGATTTTTTTGAGTAAAACGATCCTTGCCGTTCGATAATTTAGGTTTAGGCGAAGAATGCGAAGAATGCGAAGAATGCGAAGAAGCTGGAATACACTTTAGAAATTTATTTCTTACCGAAGCAGTAAAAAATGCCGCTACCTGGACGTTCCGGAAAAACGGGACGGAGTTGGGATGTAGTGACGTTCGAAATCTAAGAAATGAATATGCACCTGCCATGGGAAAAATTCTTAACATTCTCAATAGACAGTGTCAATAAGAATAATTCCGTTCGATTTCTTTTTAGAATCTTGAAATGTGTTTCAAGGTCGGAGCGGTTTACAATTCGGGAAGAATCACAGAACGAAAGATCTATCGTCTGTATCATACACAGTCTTCAAAATCGGCTTTGTTTCTATAGGCGTTACGTTTCTATAATTGATCCTGAGCAATCACTCTAGAGTCAAACCACTCTCACCAGAATCGAAAGCTAATCAATTGAAAGGAACCTCGGCTTTCAAAAATAATACAATTCACAAAATGATCGAGAAGGAAAATTTATTTACCGAGTTTTGGCTTCTTTGAAACTATCTCTATCAAATCCGTTTCTTTTTTATACTGATCGAATGAATATCCATTTTCCCATAGGAGGAATGCGTTCTCTGTTATGATTCGAGAACCAATTTTTGCGTAGGCCATGGATCTAATTTTTCTAACTAGTTTATTTGAAAATGTATTGATAATTTCGGAATTCCATTTTTTTGAGAAAATACTCGTAAAATTAAATTTTCTCCATTTCTCAATCCTCTTAGCTGAATTATGGTTTGTATGAGAATTTTTTAATTTCCCATCTCTACTTACACTTAAATATAACTGGATCAACCCTAAACCATCCGCGCTGTATCGAAATGTAGCTCCCTGGCATTTTTTGGGATCCAATCGTATTTTTGTCGGTTTAAACTTCGGACCACTTCCTTGGACATAAATATTCAAATAGACCGTATCCCATTTTTTATTCTTTGGATAGGTTCTTTCAAACTCTTCAATGATTTCATTCGTATTAGAAAATAACTTGAGAGGCTTCTCATAGTCTGAATAAAGCTCATAGATCAGACAATTCTTTTCCTGGAATAAAAAATCGAGTATGATTCTATGATCTTCTACGGTTCCATACCAGTCGCAATTCGGCATTCCATTTCCTTAAAGTTTAATGATATTCTATCGGCATTTATATAACGTTGATCGGTCCGTTCCCGAACTTACCCGATTCCGCTGAGAACCGAAGGCGACATCAATGTGATCACCTTAATACCTTTTGTGGAAAGCAAATATTCGAAATGAATGGAAACGTCGGTAAAATCAAACCGCTCCCATTCTCCACGATCGGCACTCCCCGCTCCGCACAAGCTCGGCAAACCAAGTTTCTCCGCAACATCTCTGCTTCCACATTCAAAAGAGATATTTCGAGGTAGAACTCCTTTGAATTCTAAATGTTCTTCATCATCCGATCCGAATAAAAATATTACGACCACCTGTTGATCTTCATTCAAGTAGAAGGAGATTCCGTTTCGAGGGAAATCCCAAATTTGAAATTCAGCAAAAGATTCAATATTAGGATTTTCGTTGAGAGCAATTAAAAAGTTAGCAACCTCTTTGCTGTCTTGCGTTTTTCCAATGAATAATTCCGGATCAATCTGAAACATAAATAAAACTTCTTTTAAATACAATAGAATCAAATTTGCGAAAATTCAAATCATTCCGCAATCTAACATTTTAGAATAAACCGATTGTCATTCTATTTTTTTAACTGCGTCTCAAAATTTCTACACTTACGATAAACTGCATTACTATTGTTTAAAATTCTTACATTTTACAACTTTCGTTTTAATTTTCTTATTTGTAAGCCAATCCAAATGAAATAAATGAGGTTGCATTCTGAACTCAAGTTCTTTTAAGAATTTCATCCGATTGATCGGTAAAAGATTTTCGATAGTTAATTTCGGAACCAACGTAAAAGACAATTTTTTTATTTTTCCAATTTCAGGTAGTCGACTACAATCCGGTGCGGAGCCTAACATAAAATGAAGTTCCTCTAAGTTCTTAAGAGGTAGTAAAAAATCTAGATTCTTTAATGAAACCTTTGTAAAGGAAACTCTTTTCAAATTTTTCATAGAGCGGATCACTTCGATATCTTTTAGTTTTTCGGCAAGGGAGATCTCTTCCAATTCTGTTTGCTCCACAATCGGACGTATGGAAATGCCGTTCCCGGCAATTCTCAGAGATTTCAGTTTCAAATATCGATTTATCTTATCGAGTTGATCGTTTTTGAACATATCAACCAGTAGAAATTTTAAATTCGGCAATTGGGCTAAACAATCCAAATTGTCGACTGCACCGAATCCATTTAATATCAGACGTAAATCAGGAGCATTTGCGATTGTCAGTAATTTACGATTGATCAGTCCGAACGTTTTATCGCTCACTTCAAATCGTAGCCCAAATTGAATACTACTAAGTTCACCTGACTTTAAAATGGATCTGCAGTCCCTCTCGGTCAGATTATCGTAAATATTTAGCACTCCATTCGGCAGTAAGACAAAATTCGAAGAATGAGCAATTGTCGAGTCAGGAAAGTTAGAGCTAAAATCCATAATTTCTTTTCATTTGCAAAGTTTGCGATTATACCTTATCTACAGAGAACAATCGCAAACTTTGTGATTCTTACAAAATCGGTAAAAAACAAATTTTCCACCGGTATTGCAATTTTTTTTCAGTCGAAATTTAAGGTTTAAGTGGGCGCGGAAAGATATTTGTAAACAAACCCCAAATATTTTTAATCTTTAGACCAATTTTTCAAATCAATTTCTTGGAGAAGTGAATTCATACACATCAGGCAATTCCTTAGCTCAATAGAAAAGGGAGAATCGTAATCGTATCCAGCTTACAAGATAAAAAATGGTAAAAATGCGGTTAATAAATTCACCAAAAGTAAACAAGGAAGGACTCGATTTTCAAAGAAAGAAAAGCGTTATTTTGGAATTTTCAATTCGATCCCTCAATTTGAATTTTCGAGATTAATTCAAGGAAGCCTTATGATTCTTTTATAATGGTTTTCTTCTTTTAAAATTTCCAAAATGAATCACTTGTATTATTATACAATGGTATTGCTCTCTCTAAAATTAGATTTACGGATTTCATTTTTAACGATAACCTGAGGTTATGAAAACGTATAACGTTATACAAAGAGAAATAGAAGAAAAATGGAACCTCATACCTCGCGTTGATTCGCCGATACATAAAGCCGGCATCATTTTACCGCCCGGAGAATGGGAACGTTTTGATCCGTTCCTTTTAATGGCAGAGGATAACATGCGAAAAGGAGCCTTTGATTTTCATCCCCATCGTGGTATTGAAACCGTATCTTATATGATTGATGGTGTAATGGATCATAGGGACAACGCAGGAAACAAAGGAACATTACAGAAAGGTGATACACAATGGATGAGCGCAGGAAAGGGTTTGTTGCATTTGGAAGAAGCCCCGGAAGGTCACTTCGCTCATCTTCTGCAATTATGGGTAAATTTACCGGCTGATAAAAAAATGAGCGAGCCGCGATATCAGGATATTTTGTATCATGATACGCCCATACGGAATGAAGATGGAGTTCAATACCGAGTCATTTCAGGATCTTCCGGCGATATAAAATCGAACACTCAAAATTATGCGAACGTTACCATGGTAGAAATTACGATAAAGGCCGGCCATACTGCTAAACAGGATCTAAAGCCAGACTACAATGGATTTTTATATGTATTGGAAGGGAATGGGATCTTCGGAGCCGATGAAGTTCGCGCCGGAAAACAAGAAGTCCTTTGGATGAAACCTTCCGTTGAATACGACAGCGAAATCCAAGTGCATGCCATTCAGGATTTGAAAGTGCTCTTGATCGCCGGTAAACCGCTTCGAGAACCGGTCTTTGCACATGGCCCTTTTGTGATGAATACGGAAGAACAAATCATCCAAGCTTTTGCTGATTACAGATCGGGCAAATTTGGAGAGTGGATCAATTGAGAAATATGCGGAAACTAACAAGTAGGATCCAAGGAAGAAGGCTGACTTGCTTCTCATTCACAAGTAGAATATCCAACTCTAACTTTAAGTGATTCCACTTTGTATTCGGAAATCGCTCTAATATCTCAATTAGGAAACGAAGTTCTCGGCGTTAACAAAGATGCGCTCGGAGCTTCATTTAAGCTCGCCGAATATTCCAGGTTTTGATATTCAAGGATTATGAAGCAATTTTTAATATGGAATGATTTTGCTACATATCGAGGGGACGGATTTTTAACGGGACGTCACAGTCATTTTTATATTCAGATTAGTTTACCCGATGAAGGCCGTGTTCAATTACGCACTCGCGACGGCGACTGGAAAACATATAACTCGGTTTTTATTCCATCCGGTGTAAGCCACGAAATGCGACGAGTGGAAGGTAAATTAACATTATTTTTTCTAGATCCATTGACAACGGGGAATCATCTTTTTTACGAAAGAAGTTTGGCGGCTAATCACTCTGCATTTGAAGTTGGTGATATATTCACCGACAAAAGAAAGGAACAGATAGCGTCCATTCTAAGTTCGTCCGATACGAAAGTAAGAACACAACTTCTTGATATTCTAAATAAAGATTTTCCGAAGAGAGGAAAGGGCGAGTTGGATGAACGTATTCAAAAAAGCATTTCCAATGCTGAGCTGGACGATTTCTCTCTTACCAGTTTAGCTTTTGAAGCTCGACTATCGGTCGAACGTTTTCGCCATCTTTTTAGACAGGAAACCGGTGTCCCTTTTTCTGCCTATCGCCTTTGGTTAAAAACAAAGAAGGCTGTCGATAATTTGGCGAATCACCCCCACTTGCTGGATGCGGCGTATGAAGGAGGCTTTGCGGACCAATCTCACTTTACACGAATTTTCCGGCGATCTTTCGGAATTAGTCCCTCCGACTTTACGAAAAAGAACGAGCCTTTCAGCGCGATCTTCTTTTCAAAATAGCCGCTTCGTTCAAGACCCTTTTTCTAAAATTTGATATCCTCTCGATATCGGAGAGAAAGAAAAATGAGTTCAAAAGTCACGGCAAAAAACTTAGCGGAATTGTACTATGATTCGGCGCAGAAATACGGAGACAAGGCGGCATTTGGCACAAGAAATAAAAACAAAGAATTTGTTACCATAACGTTTCGCGAAGTATATGAGTCAGGCGTAGCGCTCGCAACGGGGTTGATGGCTGAATTGGGATTGAAAGCTCGCGAACATGTGGCCGTCTTATCGGAGAATAGAAAGGAATGGATCATTGCAAACTATGGAATATTGTTAAGCGGTGCCGCCGATGTTCCACGGGGAACGGATGTAACAGATGGAGATATTCGTTATATTCTCCCTCATTCTGACGCAAAAATTGTATTCGTTGAAAATGAATCTGTATTGAGAAAGGTGCAGAAGAATCTAAATCATCTGCCGAACGTTACACAAATCGTCCTAATGGATGGAGATGCAAACTCAACTGATCAAAAGATCATTCGAATGGAAGACCTAATTGCGAAAGGAAAAAAACTGCGAGCCTCCGGTGACCGCAAAGTGGAAGAACGAGTCGCGGCGATTAATCCCGATGATCTATTTACCATCATCTACACCTCCGGCACAACGGGAGAACCGAAAGGTGTCATGCTAACTCATGCCAATATGATTTCGCAATTGCGTAACATTCCGATAGATATCGGTCCTAACGATCGATTCCTTTCGATTCTACCCGTGTGGCACAGCTTTGAAAGAGTATTTCAGATGGGGACGATTGCGATGGGGGCCGGACAGTATTACACGAATGTACGAAATATTAAGGAAGATTTATTAATTGTTAAACCTACTTTTATGGCATCTGCACCACGATTGTGGGAAAATATTTTTCACGGGATTCAGTCTAAAATCCAATCCGGATCGGCGACAAAAAGACTCCTATTTAGATTCGCCTATTTTTGCGCTCTAAAGGTTCAACGTGCTTTGCATTTTTTTCACGGGGATCGTCTGGATTTAAAAGGAAGAAATATTCTACAATCATTATCGATGGGTGGACAATCTCTTTTAACAATCATAACATTCACTATTCCTTATATATTTCTTGACCTGATCGTTCTTAAGAAAATTCGACAGGCAACCGGCGGCAAACTGCGTGGTACAGTTTCAGGCGGAGGAGCACTTCCTCTTCATATTGATGAATTCTTTAATGCCATTGGAATCCCTCTGTTCGAAGGATATGGTTTAACCGAAACCTCTCCAGGGATCGCATTCCGTACACCTGATCATTTGGTAATAGGAAGCGTGGGACCGCTTTTTCCCGAAGTGGAAATATTTCTAAAAGATGTCGAGACTGGAAATATTTTATTTCCACCTAAAAAAGGTGTGAAAGGGGAAATTCATGTACGCGGCCCACAAATCATGAAAGGTTATTATAAACGTCCTGAAGTTACAGCTAAGGTTCTCAGTAACGATGGATGGCTGAATACCGGTGATCTTGGGATGATTACGTATAACAATACGCTTCAAATAGTGGGTAGGACAAAAGAGACCGTAGTTTTACTCAATGGAGAGAATATCGAACCTGTTCCCATTGAAAACAAACTTGTACAATCACCTTTTATCGATCAGATCATGGTCGTTGGACAGGATCAAAGATTTTTAGGAGCCTTAGTTCTCCCCGTTCTAGATCAGTTTCAAGACTTTGGAGAGACATATCAAGAACTCGCGGCTAATCCTATTGTGCGGGAAAAAATTATGCGCGAAGTTAAAGAAGCGATGAATTCAGAAAGTGGATTTAAGAGTTTTGAAAAGGTTGTAGATATTCGTTTGCTTCCAAAGGCCTTCGAAGTAGGAGACGAACTTTCTGCGAAAATGTCCATCAAACGACATATAATCACGGAAAAATACCAAGGATTAATCGATTCAATGTATCAATGAATTTTTCCTCTGAGGCGATACGTTTTTGAACAAACGATCGTAACTTAATAAAATTAGAATACAGTCAGTTTTGCGCGGCAAGCAAACCAAGTAGAGAAAGGAAGTCTGGTGAAACTAAATGAATGTATAATGTGATTTTTTATTAAAAAATCTAATATACAATTACGTTCGAAAACCGATCTTCCAAAGGAAACGTCACATGAGCATCCACAACAAAATGAAAAGAATCTCTAAACTCACATCAAGGAGCCATTGTATCATTTTCGGTGGACTTCTGGAAAGAGATTAAGCAGAGAAAAAAATTTTATATTTAGAATAGGACTTTGTATGCTACTAGTGATTCGATTTTTAGCAATGTCCGTCTAATCGTCTAGATTTAAATGAGGGGACTTTGAATTAGAACTATCTTAGCGGTGATTATAGTTCGCTTTAGCGCGGAACCATTCGGCTTAAATGCAATTAGAACCGTGGGTGAGCGAGAGAATCCTTTTCTACATATCCCTTCCCTACATTCCGCAATAATCCTAACTTCTTCTTTCCAACGAGCCTTTCTAAACCATAGACTCGAATCCCTTTCAAAGCAGAATATTCATTCAGATAAAGAATACTATTCTCAGGTCGTATATAACTGTAAGAAGCTAAGAAAGAATATTTAATCGATCTTTGAGTCCCTTCAGCTACTTGAGTATGAATTCCATTCTCCGACCAGCGATTCCGCCCCCAGACGTTTCTCTTCGTATCCTTAGCTCTTTTCGAATGATTGATGCTTCTAAAGTTCTTGTTGTATCGTTCCATCCAAGGAATCCCTTCATCCGCAAATAAAGGAACATCCTCTGGTAAGAAATCAAACAGTGGTTGAAGTGTTTTCTGCTTTTGATCAGGAACAGAAGAAAGAATCACAGGACCACCCTTAATCGCAAGAGTATGAACCAAAGTTCCGATTTGATACTTTCCTTTCTCTTCAGCAACGGAATCCGTTAAATAGATAGATGCAGTTTGACCTTTGTGTTTAAATCTCTTTCGATATCCATTCGCTCTTTGTGAAGCAGAGAATAAAGCTAATGTATCTGTATGGATTACAGGCAAACCTTCAATAGAATCTTTCAAATCGCCTGATTCTGGCAGATTCTTACCTTTCCAAGCCTTCTTTAGATCCTTGACCATTTCTTCCTTAATCAAAGGAATCAGATCACTACAGAAGATCTGAAGTCTTCTTTTCAGTAAGGTTCCAGTGTTCTTTGAAACTGATAACTTTCTACAAATCGCAGAAGCAGAAAGACCTAATGGAAAAAGTTCAATTGATTCAATCAGTAAATATGAGAATACCCATAACGGTAACTTTAAGTGTTCTAAAGGAGTAGAAGAAGTCCTTGACTCTAAATAATTACATTGAGGACAACGAATCACGTTCTCCCTCGTGGAAACTTCTTTGCTAAGAGAAATTTTACAATCAGGACAATTCTTAGGATAAAGAGTAGATAATAGGTTCTTAGTAATCTGAGTATAATAGTCGGTGTTTAAATGAGGGAATTTTTGACTAAAGCGATCTTTGGCGGTCAGTGATTTTGGTTTAGAAGAAGAATGGGAAGAAGTTGGGATATATTGTAGAAATTCCTTTCTTACAGGAGCCGCGGAAATCTCCGCGCCAAGGACGTTTCGAAGAAACGGGTTGGAGTGGGGATTTGGCGATGTGCGAAATGTAAGAAAGGAATTTCTACAAATCCCTTCCCTACATTCCGCAATAATCCTAACTTCTTCTTACCAACGAGCCTTTCTAAACCATAGACTCGAATTCCT